>NZ_JACVUL010000009.1:0-208101 GCF_016516575.1 Kosakonia sp. S57
CCCCTCCCCCGCTGCGGCCCCCGCACACAGTATGTAGTGGCATTACCAGCTGGCATTAACGCTATATGTTGTGTTCTGGGCCGGTTCCGTGACCGGACGCGCAGGCGGGAAAAAGGGCGCTTTGCCCGGTCCCTGACCGTGGTAAACTTCCGGAAACCCGTCAATATGCAGAAAACCGGATCACACCGGAACGGTCATCCGGTAATTTACCGGTGTGGTTATGTGAATGCTTATTATCAGGTAGGGGATGATTGCTTCAGGGGAAAATCATCCGGCGTGACCTTCAGGTGCGTCAGTGCGTGATGGTTTTGAGGCGGGACTATTAACTTTGGAGTAAACGTTGAGTCACACTTTTGAGCAGGTCGTTTTTGGACTGCAGATCATTCATACCGACCTCTGGCTTTCGACCAGCTCCGGTCAGGATGAGCTGGCATTTTGTGACAAATGGAGGGGGGCGAAAATCTGTTCGACGGGAGGCAGGCTGCTCGCCATGCAGGTCGGGCATCCGGATGAATGGGAGTACACACTATTTTATGACCAACCTGATACGGGACTGATTATGGATGAGCCGGATGAGGACTCTCTCCTCACTGACAGATTACGCAAGGACATAAGATTCTGGATGGTGACTCAGGTTCATCCATATATTGATGAGAATGGGCAGTTTACCCGACCGGATGACGACGCATGCAGTTGTTACAGCAACTGACGGGATTTATCAATAAGGATCTATATGGCTGACGTCATATCTCATACAGAACAGGTCAAAGCCGCTGTACAGGGTGTATCAGCATGGATGCCGGTTATATCAGCCCTTGGAGGTGGTGTACTGGCTGGCGGAGTTGCTTTACTTGTAACCAGACTGAACCACAGTTACGCACGCGAACGTGAAGTCATGGCAACCGCGGAACGTGTGCGCCATGAGCAGCAACTGGCTGAGGACAAACGGCAAAAGGAGCTATTTTACATCACAACAGAGCTGGTATTTATGCTGGAACGGTATGCTGAGGCTTGTGCCCGTGTTGCGACTGATGACGGCAAGGATGATGATGCTCCCCAGCCTGAGAGAGAAGCTGTGATGGATTATCCAGAACTTAATCTAGCGGATGTCTCCGGTGACTGGCGTGCCCTGCAATTTCTCCATATGTACCGCATCCGTGAACTGCCGGTGCTCCAGAATGAGGCCTACAGGGCAATCTCATATGCCGCCGAAATCCCTGCTCCCCCTTTGCATGAGGATTATTTTCGGGAGAGGCAGTATCAGTTCACGCGTCTGGGCATCAAGGCCGTCATTCTCGCTTTCCGTTTGCGCCGGGCTACCGGTCTGCCCGAAACTCGTCTTACAGATCACGATGAATGGTCTGTGGTTTCCGTGTTTCGTAAAGTCTGGAAACGCGAAAGACCTCTACGTGCTGCTGAGGCTGCCCGCAACAGAGAGTGGAACCAACCGGTGATACCTCGACACTATGACGGAGGGCCAACGCCATGAGCGGCCTCATTTCTTATTCTCAGTCACAACCATCAGTGCCGCTGCCAGTGGCCATTGACTATCCGGCTGCACTGGCCCTGCGTCAGATGGTTCTTGTCCAAGACGAACTGCCGAAATATCTGCTGGCGCCGGAAGTCAGCGCCCTGCTTCATTACGTCCCGGATCTGCACCGCAGGATGCTGCTGTCGACATTATGGAATTCCGGTGCCCGCATAAACGAAGCGCTGGCCCTGACCCGCGCTGATTTTAACCTGGCGTCCCCCACCCCGTTTGTTCAGCTGGCCACACTGAAACAGCGCACGGAAAAAGCCGCCCGGACGGCAGGCCGTGCGCCGGCCGGCAGCACGAGTCACAGGATTGTCCCCCTGTCCGACAGCCACTACGTCAGCCAGCTGGAGATGATGGTGGCTACGCTGAAGATCCCGCTGGAGCGGAGAAATAAGCGCACCGGCAGAATGGAAAAGGCCCGTATATGGGAGATCACGGACAGGACAGTCCGGACCTGGCTGAATGAGGCGGTTGAGGCCGCAGCGGCAGACGGGGTGACCTTTTCCGTGCCGGTGACCCCGCACACGTTCCGGCACAGTTATGCCATGCACATGCTGTACGCCGGCATCCCCCTCAAGATCCTGCAGACCCTTATGGGGCACAAGTCTGTCAGTTCGACAGAGGTGTACACGAAAGTCTTTGCTCTGGATGTGGCCGCACGCCACCGCGTCCGGTTTGAAATGCCGAGTGAAGAGGCTGTCGCTTTACTCAAGGGGATTCACAGGGCTGACAGACGTTAACGGCTCCCTGCGGCAGGGCGATTTTCAGGGAGCTCTGAACTGTCAATGGGTATCAGGCTCCATCTTTTATATCCGGACAGGCTCTTCTATTGAATTATATCTTTCCGGGGTCGGCTCAAAGCAAAGTTCTATTACATTTCCTGCGCGAGAATATTTCATGCTGTAGTAGCCAGGCGCAAAGCTCAAGGTTTCTCCTTCGATGACATCAGATCCGTCTGGCTCCAGATCGCCTCCGGACGTGTCCTCGCCTGCCCCGATAAAAACGTTGCCTGACGGGAAGTGCAGATTCAGTGTACCTGCTTCACCTTCAACAGATTCCGACACCTTAACGATGTAGTCACCATCAACGCCCAACCCAAGAAAAGCGATGTTGCCCTTGTTCACTTCAAGGATCTCATTCTCATCAATGGTCCACCAGTCAGGTGAATCAGGAACTCTGTGCTTAACCGCATCAATGTCAAATACTGAAAGCGTTGCAGTGTCAGTGAAAACTGAGAATTCTTTTAACATACAGATCTCATTTAAATATTTACGAACTAATTATAATGGTCATGTACAACTGGCTCGCTCCTTACTGAGCAGCTCAATGTGTTAATCTCCAGTACATCAATCCTGTCAGCGACTTACTCACACAGAAAAGGAAACTGTTCTGTATGGCCATGAAACTTGTCCGTAAGAAATCACCTCGGGGTGGTCTCATCCGCTGGCTGGACAAGGACGAAGAAACCGCCCTAAAGAACTTGTCCGGACGGCGGATTTTTACCGGGCGTGATCAGTACGTGCTGGCAGAAAAGATCCTCCTGGAAATGCGGCAAAGGGAAGCCTGGCTGCAGTGTGACTGTGTGCCGGGCGATTCGCCGGCGATGAACAGCGCTAACCTGATGCAGGGTACTGGTACTCTTTTTCTGGCCGGATTTAACCATGAGCATGCGCCTGACTGCGCGATGTTCCGTCCGTTCAGTGGAGATACTGATGCTACATCTTCTGGAACCCGTAAAACAGCAGGCAGCAAGCGTATCAGTTACCGAAGTTTTTTGCCGCCTGACGACTCCGAAACCAGGATTAAGTCTCCGGGGCGTCTGGTCGCTCCGGCAGGTGAGCGTACTCGCCGGACTCGACGTTCGCGTATTGCGCGCCTGCTGCTTTCGCTGATAGAGGACGCAGGACTTAACCGTCTGACCACGCTACACCCCCTCCCTGTGACTGGAGTGATGGAATCCATTAATGCACTTCGGGCTGTCGCCGAAAATATCGAATTTATCCACGCTCGCAGACTCTCGGAGATTGTACGTTTTTCGCCAGCGATGAGTGAGAACGGCAAGGAAAAGCTAATGCAGGAACTGGAGCGTCCAGACACTCACTGGCCAGCAGGCAAAATGCGGATGTTCTTTCAGATTTTTATGTCCGATCAGGTAACCCGCGATGAAGTCTCGTTTTGTTGGCCGGGCGGAGAGCTGCAGTTTCGTCCGGAGCGCGGCGTAAGTATTAATGGCGAAGCGCAGGACGGTGCGCGCCCCCCCTACTGGGTCATTCTGGCCTTTCGCCGGGGGATGGATGGCAGGGTTATCTGCAGCGAAGGATATGCACATGCCTTATTCCGCCGTGGATGTCCGGTACCAGTCGACAGCGGACTTGAGCGCACTACCATCGAAAGCTTGGCTGAAGTTGCGGGCTGGCTTGCAAAAAAAACGGATGCGCCGGCTCTAAGTCTGGAAAAACCGCTTTTTGATCTCGAAGTGACCCTGAACGGCGAAAAAGGGTTTGTTCTGCCGGATTTCATAGTTACAGCCAGCAAGCCGGGCGGAAAACATCATACTGTGGTGATCGAAACGATGGGATATACCGACGATGATTACTGCGAGCGAAAGGCGGAACAGCACAAAGGCATGCGTGAGTTGGGTTTGCTGCAGACTGATCCTCCCCGCTGGCCACAGGAACTGGATAAAACTTTCTCGAGACATGTTTTTGGCATCTTCATGAATCTTATCGATTAAGGGGTCAAGCCTCCGGTTAACAGCGCGCAGACCACGGGTGCATAGAAATTAGTCTGCCAGGATACTAGCGCTATCCAAGTTCAGTAAAGTAATACCTTCATCCATGCTGCCCACCTCTTCTCCCTTATCTCGCGCAAAGGTCGATGCAGAACAACATCAGCATCACTACGTGCTCGCGTTCTCTTAATGCTTACCAGTGAGTAAATTCAGCGAAAGATAGGCTGCTCATTCCGATGCAAATGGAGGCATTTTGCTTGCATCTGGATGATTACCATCTTATTTCCTGCATTTGTCTTAATGAAAATATAAACTGTAGCAAGCATGTGCTTACTACAGTTTATGTCATAAGCTATGGCGAGTGAGATGAACCACAGGCCAAGAAGTATAAACTATAGCAAGTTACTATCTCGCTATAGTTTATGTTATTTAATAGATATCACTCCCTTCCCTAACGTCACCCACTCATTCATTAGCCACCGAGGTAAGCAAGCACTTACAAACATCGCAAAATAAGCTATAGGGAGCAGAGCTACTTCTGGTATGTTGATACATAAGCTATAGTGAGGATTATCACCTAATGATGAGTGAAATATAAACTATAGCGACTAAATAGCGGCCAGGATCGGCTGACCGAAGGACAGGGTTAGCAAAAGTACTCGCCAAATAATATGTATAAGCTGTAGTGAGCACTGACCTCGTTGGTACTCACTGGCGATGAGAATTGAATTGTGATTAATCGCTCTCGCTTATTCAATTACTTATTACGGAAGAGTTTTTCCAAGTCGTCCATGGTGATGCCAAGCTTTTCAAGGAGCTGGAGTTTTTCGGTAAGCTCTTGATCGGGAGGGCTTGCTGGACTGCCAGTCAGCTTAGGATTCTCTTCGCTAGCGTCTTTAGGTGCTTTGAGCTTGGGACGACGGTAATGTACGTTAAACAGCACGCTGCGTCCGCGCTGCATCTCGGTGTAATCAAGGTAACCAATCTCTTTGAGCTGCTCCATAGCCCGGCGAACGGTCTGATTTTGTGAGAATACTGGTGATTTCAGGCTTAATCTTGCTCTTAAGCGTGCCAGCGATATAGGGGCAGGATCTTTTGGCAGACTCTCTATAAAGGTATATAGCGCCTGAGCAGACTCGCGGCGCTTCAACGCGTTTATAGCCTTAAGCTGAAGAAGTACTTTTTTATCAAATTCATAGAGTTCGAATAACCGCGGATCCGCCTGCAGAACCACGATATCACGTTCGGTATCATAGAATGCAGATTGTACCAGATGAGTTATATACTCTTTGGTATGCTTTTCAGTGGTGCGGGAGAATGATATTACCGTGCCTGCTATACGCTTCAGTGAGGGGCTGATGCGCTCCCTGAGTTTGCGTGAGGACTGGCTCGATGGGATCCCACAGAGTTTGGCGAATTCAACGAATGATAGCTGAACCTTATCGCCTATCACTTTATGTTTGGCAAAGGAGTGGATAATACCCACCCAAGTTTTAAAGTCATTATCCATATCCAGCCTCGGACCTGTGATCTCGACTTTGTCGAAACCCTCCGCTTTGGCCAAGGACAAACGCGTCAGCTCTTCGGTCGCATCAGTTTTTGATAACGTATTCTTTTTACTATTTTTCAGTGACTTGAGTGTTGGGACGAAAACACCAAGTCGCATTAGCGCGACTGGCTGAACCGTATTATTAGAATTTGGAGTGAGGGTAATAAGTTCACCAGTAGACTTATCCATCTCTTCAAATAGGGTTTTAAGATCTTTATTTTCGTTTTCCAAGACGAGCTCCAGATCTGTGGATCGTTGAGCAACGAAATCTTTCTGATGTAATAAAACACATCGTAGCTCAATGAAAAATAGAGTGGTTTTTAGACAAAAGTTATACAGCCGCTTACCGCTGTTATCTGACTATAGCTTATATTGTTTACTGTCTACAGCATAGAGTTATCTCCTTGTAGTTTATATGATGCTTGTCATAGCTTATCTTCTTCTCTTTATAGCTTATGACAATCCCCTCCCAGCCCAGTACTGGCGCGGCTCTCAGCGATCGGGGATCTATTTGGATCTTATAGTGGATCTACTTAGGATCATTATTGTTTGGATCTACTCGGTGGATAAGTGGATAACGCCATAGAGTGACAGTATTTTTTTGGTCTTCTGTGGTCTTATCCAATGGTAAAACAGAGGATCTGCTTTTTGATCAAACTATGCTCAGCCTCAGATTATCTGCGCACAATTATCCGTGCTAACTATTTCACACTGCAACTAATTCAGGAACTCGATCACCAATAGCCTTACCTTATATAACTACGTTCTGTTTGACCGGTTTCAGGTCACTCTTCTAGGCCGCTTTTTTCTTTTAATCCTGAATGCTTGATCGAGCCAATCTGAAAACCTCGCTCACCAATCCCAATGAGAACAAACATCTGATCTTTACGCTAAAATTTTGGGTTATATGTTTACTTTGTTTCTTGTGTGTAGCATTCTTGATTAAATTCATTAATCCTGCATAAAGGGAACTTTTGATGAACAACTCATCACAGTTACTTAAAGTAGCGCAACGTTCTGAAAAAATGCTCATTGGTCTGACAGAACAGATTCGGGCTCAGAAAGAAGAATTGCAAGAAAATGTTTACTATCAAGTATATGCGAAAGCAGCATTGGCTAAACTGCCAAAGCTCACCAGAGCAAACGTGGATTACGCAGTAAATGAAATGGAAGAAAAAGGCTATGTCTTTGATAAACGACCAGCCGGGACATCCTCCAAATATGCAATGTCCATTCAGAACATTATCGATATTTATCACCACCGCGGAGTCCCGAAATACAGGGACAGGCATCAGGAAGCCTTTACCGTTTTTGTAGGAAATTTAAAAGGTGGGGTTTCAAAAACTGTATCTACCGTTTCTCTGGCACATGCCCTACGTACGCATCCTCATTTGCTCTTTGAAGATCTGCGGATTCTAGTTATTGATTTGGATCCCCAGTCATCTGCAACGATGTTTTTAAACCATACACAGGCTGTTGGCATAGTCGAAACTACCGCAGCGCAGGCAATGCTGCAGAATGTTACGCGAGAAGAACTACTTGATGAGTTTATCGTATCTTCTATTGTCCCGGGTGTGGATGTTCTCCCTGCTTCCATCGACGATGCGTTTATAGCATCAGCATGGACAGAACTATGTGCCCAACATCTACCTGCTCAGAACGAACATGCTGTCCTGAAAGAAAATCTAATAGCGAAGCTCAAGAACGATTACGATTTCATTTTCATCGATAGTGGACCCCATCTTGATGCCTTTTTGAAAAATGCTATTGCCGCAGCGGATTTACTTCTGACTCCGGTGCCACCTGCACAGGTAGATTTTCACTCGACACTGAAGTATTTGACCCGTCTACCTGAACTGGTGGATATCATCACTGAATCAGGTTATCCATGTCACCTTGTTGGCAACATTGGCTTCATGTCCAAGCTTTCTAATAAACCAGACCATAAATTGTGCCATAGCCTTGCTAAAGAAATTTTTGGGGGTGACATGCTGGATGTCGCCCTGCCCCGCTTGGACGGTTTCGAAAGATGTGGAGAGTCTTTTGATACTGTCATATCTGCTAATCCATCGACTTATATTGGCAGCAACGAAGCTCTGAGAAATGCCCGATTGGCAGCAGAAGATTTTGCAAAAGCTGTATTTGATCGTATTGAATTTATTCGAGCAAATTGAGGGATTTATGAGCACAAAAAGAGCAACCATTGGTCGGACCTTTAACCCGTCTGCAATGACTAATAACTTATCAGACAGTGCGCTTGAGCAAATTTTTACCCTTTCTACTGGACGGAAAGCAGTCTTCACTTTGCAAACCATTCCTGCAAATGAAGTAGAAGGCAAGACATACGTATTGCAGGAGACGAATGGCCGCGATCAATCTAGTCTGACACCTGAATCCCTGAAGGACATTACATCCACTCTTCGATTGCAGCAGTTCTTCCCGTGTATTGGTATTAAGCGTGAAGAAGGCATTGAGATAATCGATGGTTCCAGACGGCGAGCATCCGCTATCCTTTGCCATACCGCGTTAAATATCATGGTGACGAAGTCGCCTATATCTACCGATGAAGCGCGGAAACTGGCTAGAGATATCCAGACTGCCAAAGAGCACAATATCCGTGAGATCGGGTTACGTCTTTTAACGCTTAAAAACACGGGCGTGAGCCAGAAAGATATTGCCAGGTTGGAAGGATTGTCGGAAGCAAAAGTTACGCGCGCTATTCAGGCTGCATCTGTATCAGCCCAGTTAGTTTCGATATTCCCGGTTCAGTCGGAACTAGGATTTACAGATTACAAGGCGTTAGGTGCGCTGGAAGAAATGCTCAAGGCTAAAGACCTTTCTATTGAGGCCTTGCTCGAAACAACTGCACCGGAAATTAATATCATCCTGGCTGATGCCTCGCTTGCTGAAGACGAAGTTAAAAACAGGATTATCAAGATCCTGACCCGTGAAACCGCAGCTATGGCTTCTCTTAAAGGCAAAGACAAAGCGGTTGTAACGAACCTGTGGTCTTTCCCGGACAAAGACCGATTTGCCAGAAAGCGTAATAAAGGGCGCATGTTTGTTTACGAATTCAATCGATTATCGAAAGAACTGCAGGACGAGATCGATGAAGCTGTAGCGAAAGCTCTTCAAAAACATCTTCCTAATGATGCTTAAAGGTGATTCTTCGCCAGTGAAATTATATAGTTAATTGTCTGATTTAAAATGTTTTTTCTTCATAATTTCACTCTGAAATCGCCACAATTTCATGATATCTTTCCCAAACCGAGCCCGGATTTTCCGGGCTTGCCAAACCATTCAAACCCGAAATAAAGCCTGCCCAGTTGTTCCTGGTTTTCAGTTTTAGTTTTCATTATTAGCGGATACTCAGGCGAAGCTTCTCGCCATCAGCGTCCACAGAATGGTAACGGAACAAGCTGCAGCTGACATGCAACGCAGAACATAGCTTCCGCTTTATGGTCTCATAATGTGCCTGTAACACGGGGACTCTTTATTCACGCAGTCGTGCCAGCATGTACTCTTTTTTACTGTAGGTCATGAAACATAGCCTTGTCGAGGCTCAACTCGGCCGCCAGTTTTCCGGCCGCAGACTTTCGTCTTACAGCTGACGTATATGCTTCAGCTCTGCGGCAAAAGTACCTTCCTATTTCTTGCGTCACTAAGAGAATATGGCGTGCGAAATCCCCTGCTTACGAAAGAAATACGACGCCCGGTTGCCCAGTTCAGCCTGCTGTGGGTGAAGATAATTTGCTCTTCGATGAATCGTATTTTTTCATCGCCACAACTTCTATTCAGTGAAATATGGATAATGTTGAAATCTTTTTCTGAACGGGACAGGATTTTGGGGCAGAGTCAATCAGGTGAGAATGCAGTATGGGAAAAACTGAAGAAGTAGAAGAATTATATATCTGGTGACAATAGAACTTAACGCTGAGTGGGAATACATGAGATTAACCGCTTGCTTAAACCCTACTGCCGCGCCCGGAATCCTCCGGGCTTGCCCAACCCGTCACACCCGGACTGAAAAGCCTGTCCGGCTGTACCGGGTTACCGGTTGTGAGCTGTGCGGTTAATCAGACCGGAGCTTCGCACGGCGTCCTGCCGTGCTTGTGTGAGCAGGGTGCCGGAACCACCTGGCTTATCCAATCCGGGCCAGGGGGATCTCTTTCCAGCGTGTCGTGTAGGCAGGACTGAGCATTTCCCGTTTCATTTTCCACTGCGGGGCGATGCCGCGGCCGGCAAACCAGACCTGACCGGGGCCGGAACGGTTGATCCCGTCCAGAACGTTCATCAGCTCCTGGCTGTGGGGGCGGGGTTGCTGCTCATCAAACAGGTTCAGCTGGGCCACGCCGGTGGTAAAGTCATTCAGCATGACGCCGGCTTTGGCATACCGGTGGCCATCGCGCCAGATACGCGCCAGCCCGCGCATGGCGGCCGCAATGATATCGCGGGTGTCCTGGGTGGACGTCACCAGCTTTTCAGCCGCCACGTTGCCGTAGTAAGGCTCAGAAGCGGCATAGGGCGAAGTCTTGATAAAGACAGAAATATGCCGGCAGTACTGGCGCTCACCGCGCAGTTTCTCGGCTGCGCGCTCAGCATACTGGCAGACGGCCTGCCGCATGTCTTCCAGGGTGACAATTCTCTCCCCGAATGAGCGGGAGCAGACAATCTGCTGCTTCGCCGGCGGCGCTTCCTCAAGAGGAATACAGGATTCGCCGTTGAGTTCCCGCACGGTGCGCTCAAGCACCACACTGAAATTCTTCCGGATAAAGGCCGGGTTTGTGCGGGCCAGCTGCAGGGCCGTGGTGATCCCCATTGTGTTCAGGGTGCGCGCAATTCGGTTGCCGACGCCCCAGAGCTCCTGGACAGGCTGCAGGGCGAGCAGTTTTTCCGTCCGGGCGGGGTTGCCCGGTGTCAGGGCCAGCACGCCCCGGAAGGCGGGCCACTCCTTGGAGGCCCACTGCGCGGATTTGGCCAGCGTTTTGGTCGGCCCCATCCCGACGCCGATGGTGAGCCGGGTACAGGCCTGAACGTGCGCGCGCAGCTGCGCCCCGAAATTTTCATAGCTGACGGCCGTTTCCAGCCCCCGTAGATCGAGAAAGCTCTCGTCGATGGAGTACTGCTCAACGCGGGGTGCCATCTCCTCGAGGCAGGACATGACCCGGTTACTCATACTCGCGTAAAGCTCGTAGTTACTTGAAAAAACGTGAATCTTCTCAGTAAAAGCCTGTTGGCGGATTTTGAACCAGGCATCGCCCATTTTTATACCCAGGTGTTTTGCTTCCGGGGAACGGGCGATACAGCATCCGTCGTTATTGGAGAGCACCACCACCGGGCAGCCCATCAGGTCGGGGCGAAAGACCTTCTCGCAGGAGGCATAAAATGAGTTGACGTCAGCTAGTCCAAACACTTCATCACCTCGCGGGTGCGGTGGATGATATGGGTGACCACGCCGAAAATCTGCAGCTCATCCGGATCAGGGAATATTGGCGGGAACGCGGGGTTCATGGGCTGCAGACACAGTCTTGGCCGTGTCTGCAGCCGCTTTACGGTAAATTCGCTCCCCATACCGGCCACCACGATATCGCCGTGCTCCGGCTTCATGGCGCTGTCGACAACCAGCAGGTCCCCGTTAAAGAGGAAACCGTCCCGCATGCTGTCGCCGTGGGCGCGCAGGTAGTAGGTCGCGCTGCGGTGCCGTATGCAGTACTCATTGAGATCCAGCTCCTGCTCCACATAGTCCTGGGCGGGAGACGGAAAACCACAGGGCACCATCTCCAGAAACAGCGGCAGAGCCAGGGCCTGCGCGCTTCCGGTCGGGGTCAGCATTATCAGATCCATAACGCCATTCCTTGTTATAAATATACTGTATTTATAAACAGTATATTTACCGGTTTACGAAATGCGCAAGGTGAATTGCCCTCCGGCGCGCCAGCGTGCTGTTAAACGGACAAAAATAAATCACATGGATAATAAAGAGCACATTAATATACTCAATATGAGTATTTATTATTGCATTTTTATATGTGGTAATTATGATGCTCTCAAACTGAGCACACTAAAGGATGCAAAAAATGAATATCTACTGTGATGACGGTTCCACCAACGTTAAACTGGCCTGGTTTGATGATGAGGGACTGAAGACGCACCTGTCTGCCAACTCATTCCGTCATGGCTGGAAAGTGGCCGATTTTGGCGCAAACGCGTTCAACTACCAGATTGGTACCCTGAAATATACCTGGGACAGCGTCAGCCGTGACGTCATGCCGACCACCAATGTGGAATACCAGTATGGCGATCTTAACCTGCTGGCTGTTCACCATGCACTGCTGAACAGCGGCCTGGCGCCCCAGGACGTGACGGTGACAGTAACCCTCCCGCTGAGTGAATATTACGATCAGGACTGCCAGAAGAACGAAACCAACATCCGCCGTAAGCGTGAGAACCTGCTGCGCGACATTACGGTGAACAAGCGGGAACGCTTTGTCATCACCGACGTCATTGTCATGCCTGAATCCCTGCCGGCGGCCTACACCCGGTTGTCGGAGCTGAAGCCCGGCGTATCCGAGACCACGCTTATCATCGATCTGGGAGGCACCACACTGGATGCCGGCGTGATTGTGGGGCAGTTTGATGATATCAGCGCCGTGCAGGGTAACCCTTCAGTCGGGGTGTCGATGGTCACGCGGGCGGCACAGGCAGCGCTGCGCGCAGCAGACAGTGAAACCAGCCCCCTGGTGGCGGACAGTGTGGTCCGTCACCGGAAAGATCGTGCATTTCTGAACCGCATCATTAATGATGGGAGCAGGATTGATTATGTTACTGACAAAATTGAAGAAGCTATCGACACCCTGAGTGCCAAAGTGGTCAGCGAACTGGCCGGCTACCGGAATGTGAACCGCATTTTCCTGGTCGGCGGCGGGGCTGAACTGATTGAGCCTGCTGTACGCCGGGCATGGCCACTGGCCGCTGAGCGTATTGAAGTGATCAGCGATCCGCAAATGGCGCTCGCAAGGGAGATAGCCCGTTATCAACGTGAGGGCTGACCGTGCCTGCAGGCAAATACTCCTTTTATCTCCACACTGACGACCGCACTGACATGCTGGCCGCCGGCACGCTGGAAACCATATCACAGCCGCTGCGGGGGGATTTTCTCCGCACGGCCGCCGCCGCCGGCAGCGTGCTGTATCACGCCGATAATCGTCTTCCCGCTCTGGTGACAGAGCTTTTTGACGGAAGGCTGCGCTATGGTCAGCTGGCCAGCCTGCTGGCGGCGTTATCGGGGGAGTATCAGACCGGTGCAGCACCGGAGCCGGAGGGGCTGCCTGCCGTGACGAGATCGCCGGCTGACTGTAGCGGTAATGCTGCCCGCAGACGTTTCACGCTTCAGTTGACGGATTCTCAGGAATCCCGGCGCGTTGCTGACCTGCTGGAAGGCACCACCTCCCGGCAGCGTGGCGTGCTGCTGCGTAACCTGATCATTGCCGGTTTCGCCCTGCACACGCTTGATGCCCGCCTCCCGCGCCTGCTGACCAGTATGCCGGTTCCGCCGGACAGCATTCCTGCGCTCCGGGCGCTCACCGGGCAGATTGCCGGTGTGACCGCGCCCGCTCAGCACACTCGTTCAGAGCCTGTGCAGTCTGCCGGCAGGGCGGACGTCAGCGATGCGCAGCCGGCAGCACCGGCGTCAGCTGTCCGTGACAATATGAAAAAACTCTTTTAGACAGGTGACATGATGGGACGTATTAAACAGAAAGCGGAAGGCGTGATGACGGACCTGCTGCGTCGCGCGGGTGTTCCGGAACAGCAGCTGCATGCCCGGATGCGTAAAACCGGCCGGGGTTTTCTGCTGGCCAGTATCCTCTTCATCATTCCGCTGGTTGCGCTGGATAATGTGCCGGTCGCCGCAAAGGTGGGGCTGCAGATTATCTATGGCCTGATGGTCATCGCGGGCGTCCTGCTGGCGTTTGACGAAGAAAAGCCGCCCCGTCGGTGATAAAATCCCTGTTCCCCTGAACCCGCTCCGGCGGGTTTTTTTATGCGCTTACACGGACCTGCGGCCCGGTCGCTTCACTGTGCCGGCTGCACCGTCACGCCCTGCGTGACGGGGCTGCGCCATCTTCCTCCTCCCCGGCGTGATGTCTCCCGGTTCTTCTTCCCCGCACAGGACGCTGCCATACAGCCGTCCCCCGCAAGGGCCGCTTCGCTGAACACCGGCACCCGGTCCCTGCGCAGGCTCCGGGCTGCGGCTTTGGTGTTCCCCCTGCGTGCTCCTCAGGCTGTATGGGGTCCTGATGATGCGGCGAAGGAACTCGGAAAGACATCACAGATAACCACAGGGGAGCACCAACATGTCACAGCAGAACGTCAACACCGCAGCAAAAGAATCTGAAAACACATCCGGTTTAAAAACCGCACAGCTGTCCATCTTTGATGTGCCCGGCATCGCTGTAACCGGCGGGCCGGTAGCGGACCGCAGAAAGCAACCGGCACTGTCAGCGGAAGGGGCCGGAAAGGCGTTTATCCGCGTCTTCCGGCATACCGCGCCTTACCACAACCGGTGGACCGTGTTCAGGGATTTTATCACGCTGGCCGCCAGCGAACTCGACATGGCCCGGATAAGCACGCCGGAAAACACTGAGAACAGTCGCCGGATTTGCGAACAGTACCGGCCGGAGGACACCGGCAACCTGAAACAGCTGTTCTGCCTCCTGGTTGAGGCGCTTGAGGGGGAGTTTCATGACTTTCTGGGCGGCGTGTTCATGGAGCTCGGGCTGGGGAGCGGCGAAATGGGGCAGTTCTTTACGCCGTATCCGCTGGCCCGCCTGATAACAAGCCTGACCGCAGGGGATGAGCAACAGCAGCAACTGAAGACCTGCCCCTGGACAACCCTGAGCGAACCCACCAGTGGGGCAGGGGGGATGGTGATTGCCTTTGCGGAGGTGATGCTGCAGAGAGGCCTGAATCCTGCAGAGCAGCTGCTCGTCACCGCGACGGATATCGATCCGCTTGCGGCCGACATGACATTTATCCAGCTCAGCCTGCTGGGGATACCGGCCATTGTGAATACCGGCAACTCACTGGCACTGACGGTGAACCGCACGCGTTGTACACCGGTGTGGTACATCAATAACTGGGAGGCCCGGATAAAGCTGCATGAACGTGTTCAGGCCATGCGCGCTTTTCTTTCCTGAATGCTCACAGCGGGCACTGCCCGCTGATTTGTCAGTTACGAGCGAGAAGCGGACTCTGGTTTGGGATACATTAATGGGGTTTATTTTAACTGTATCCGCACAATCGCCTGAAGTTCTGAATAGTTGCCCTGGAAAGACTTGCTGCCGTATCGACGATGACAAAGCTGTAAGGATTTTCATTTATCAGAGGACTCAGATCGGTACATGCAATAAGAAGCGCCTCTACCTGATGAGTTTCTACTTCTGCCAACAAACTCTGCCACTCTGCCTGAACATCGGGATCGTGAAAGCCTTTTGTTTTAACTCGTCCAATTAGTAACGTGGTCATTTCACGAAGCCGCGGTGTATCTATTATCTTTCTGCCAGAGGCTTTTATTCGTGCCTGATAGAAACCTGCTTCAAGCGTGGGTTCTGTAGCCAGTACCGCGATTTTGGTTACTTCTGTCGGCAGCGACTCGAGGGCACTGTCTGCAATATGCAAAAGTGGAATACCGCAGCTTGCCGCTTTCATTTCATTGAAATAACAATGCGCAAGGTTACAGGGAACAGTTATAAGGCTCACTTTAGCTTTGACAAGTTCGTCTATACCCTGCTGCAGGGCGACGATCATCGCATCATCATTAATTTTCTCACCGGGCCAAAAAGGTGTTGGCAACGAAATGATATGCATTTTGGGAAAATCCAGATCATATTTTGCGCCATAGCCAATCTGGCAGTCTGTCACCAGCATATCAATAAAGGGGGCGGTCGAGCGGGGGCCCATACCTGCAAGTACACCTAGAGAAACAGTCATCGCCAGAGGCTCCTTTTTTACTGATACTCTTTTTCAGATGGAAAAATTATCACTTAATTACCAGCATAATTAAAGAGTTGCATTTTCTGCATCTCTTTATTAGGAGCCACTTACAACAGGGTGTGTGCGATGTCCCCGATTAATTTATGTTTGGTCATGTATGCAAGGTCTCCTTCCGGCACAGAGCTGGCATGTCACCATTGCGAGGTCCGCCATGAGCGAAAAGCGGACAAAGTTTATGAAAAAATAACAGCAACCTTCCCTTAGTTATCACGATGCTGATTATTCAATGAATCGTACTCAGGCCGATCAGGAGATAAAGAGCCAGCATCCCTATAATCGTGCAGATAACGATGCGCCGCTCAGAGCGTTCTGTTCCGGACATTTCAGGCACCTTTGATATCCAGCCTGGCGGACATCAGCATCAGCTGCTCCAGCGTTGTCGTTGCACCGCCGCAGACAATCACCAGAATATTACTGAACGAGTCCAGAACGGCTTTTCCCTCATAAACGCATGCCAGCGCAGCTCCGCAGGCAGGCTCCGTCACTACTCTGTGATCGTCAGCAAACTGAAGGCAGGCCCTGATGGCACTGTCGTCCGTTACCCTTTCACTTACCACGGGCCGGGAGAGAGCATACTCAACAGCTTTATTGCAAACCCGCTTGGCGCCCAGTGAGGTTGCAACCGTGCTGATAGTCTCTATCTCCACGGACTGACCAGCATTAGCAGCGGCATGAAATGAAGCGGCGCCTTCCGTTTCCACGGCGATTACAGGCACGTCACCCAGGCCGTTTCGCTCAAGACCTTTCATAACGCCGCACATCAGACCACCTCCGCCGACAGATAAAACAACGGCATCGGGACGTACTCCCGCAGCAACCACCTCATCAATCATAGTTGCATGACCCTTCCACAGAAGAGGATCGTCGAAAGGATGGATGAAAGCATCTGTATCTCCCACCATCGTACAGGCGAGCTGATTGGCCTCCTGCCATGAGCTGCCATGAACAATGACTTTGGCCTGCTCAAGGCGCAGCAAATCTATTGCGCGCTTTGAGGTGGTTTCCGGCACGACCACTGTGACGGGAATTCCAAGCATGCGGCCTGCATAGGCAACAGCCAGCCCGGCATTCCCCCCGGACGAGGAGATAAAACTGCGCGCCCCTTGTTGATAGTACTCCTGGCACGCAAGGCCTACTCCCCGAATTTTGAACGAGCCAGAGGGCTGCAGCGCATCCATTTTAAGCCAGATGTTACGCCCGGCTGTCTGGCTCAGAGGCCGGGAGTTAATCAGTGGGGTATTAATATGTAATTGCATGTTGTCCTGCCCGTAGGTTAGTAACGTTCGTCATCGCGATGCGGCTTTCCCGCGAGCGCCTGAACCTCAATTTCAACGTCCAGATCAAATGCCAGTCTGCAACTGACAACAGAACGGGACGGAAATCCGTTTTTAAACCACTTCGCGTAGGCACGATTGAATTCAGCAAAATGTTTCATATCTGAAAGCCATACGGTGACTTTAAATATGTTGTTAAAGTCCGAACTCATCCCTTCAAGCGTCTGCGATATGTTGCCAAGAACAGTGTCAGTCTGGGAGGCTACATCGCCGTATACAGGCTCGGCCTGTGCCGTCATTGAAACCTGGCCCGACAGATACAGTATGCCGTTTACCTCCGTAGCGGTGGCAAAAGGAAACGGAAGGGTACTGCTGTAACGTCTCATTGCTTCGTTCATTAATTTTTTATCCTTATCCTGCCTGCACGGCAGCAGAGTCACATAATTTATCAACAGAAAGTTGAATTATCAACATTGTGTTTAATTAATGATATGCTCATGTGTAAAGGGAAGTAAGAGGCTGGAAAGGCGACTGAGTCAGGTCCTTTTGTTAAGACCTCAGCTATCTGTTTATATATCCACCCCATCTTTAACCAGAGTTCTCATATGTCAGAAAAACATGCAAAAAACAGACTTATCAGTGAACTGAGCGCTGTTATGGAGGCGCTTTCTTCTGTAACCGGACAGCATATGGAAGTTGTGCTGCACGATCTGGAACGCCCTGATGCATCAGTTCTCAGGATCATTAACGGTCATGTTTCCGGCAGGCAGGTCGGCAGCTCTCTTATTGAAGGCCCTGAAAATGATATGGGGTTTACAGGCCTTCTCGGGCAGGAAACCTCCCCGGAGGAAACCGATCCCGCCGTATTTACCAACTACCGTACGGTCAGTCCGCAGGGCAAACCGCTGTGCAGCTCGACGGTGCTCTTCAGGGACGAGAGCGGAAAGGCCACTCTGTCCCTGTGCTTTAATGCCGACTACAGCGAGGTGGACGCAGCACGTGAAACGCTGTCCCGCCTGATGCCGTCACAGGCAGCTGCAGCCGAAAGTGGCGAATCGGGACTTGAAGCAAAAATGCATGAAATTATCCGCGCCTGCATTCCGCCTTCCGGGCAGTTACGGGTTGGCACAACAAAAAAAGACAAAGTAGAGATCGTCCGGCTGATGCAGGAAAAAGGGTTGTTTATAGTGCGTGGCGGTGTGGAAATGGCTGCCAGAACACTCGGCGTAACCCGGTACACTGTTTACAACTACCTCGATGAAATAAAAAAGACCCCGCAGCCCTGAAGGCCACTCCTGGTTTAGATACAGCGAAACCAATTTTTCTTAACGGAATCCACCGAGAGTCTGATGAAAAACACAGAATTACTTGTTATTGGCTTTATGACGTTTGCTCTTTTTGTTGGCGCAGGCAATATTATTTTTCCGCCGTATATCGGACTGCAGGCGGGTGAAAATTTATGGTCTGCCGCCGGCGGTTTTCTGGCTACGGGCGTAGGGCTTCCTGTACTTGCACTTGTTGCCATGGCCCGTAACAACGGATCTCTGGCGGAACTCACCCGGCCTGCGGGTAAAACGCTGGGGCTGCTGCTTACCGTCATCTGTTATCTTGCACTGGGGCCGCTGTTCGGTACGCCGCGCACGGCCACGGTATCATATGAAATAGGCATACACCCTGTTACATCCGGCCGGTTCCCCTTGAGCGCCTTCAGCGCCCTGTTTTTCCTGACCGTTATTCTCTGCTCACTGAACCCGCTGCGGCTAGTTGAGATTGTAGGTAAATTTTTGTCCCCGGTGAAAGTCATCGCGCTGGGACTGCTCGGGCTGTATGCATTTCTGAAGCCCGGGGGAGATGAGGTTGTCACCTCTGCGGACTACCTTACTGAGCCGTTCTCGCGGGGGCTGATTAATGGCTACCTGACTATGGATACGCTGGCGGCTCTGGTGTTCAGCCTTATTGTGGTGAACGCTATCCGGGGGCGCGGCGTCAGCGAGCACGCTGAAATAACAAAATATACTGTTGCTGCTGCGCTGATTGCCGGCGCAGGACTGGTTTACGTTTATATCAGCCTGTTTTATCTGGGGGTGTTCAGCCATGCGCTGGCGCATGCTGCGGCTAACGGTGCCGAGGTGCTTCAGGCGTATATCAGTGCAACGTTCGGATACCAGGGCGGCATTGTACTGGCCTTCATTATTACGATTGCATGTCTCGTAACGGCAATTGGCCTGACCAGCGCATGCGCCGCTTTCTTCAGCAGCCTGACAGGGCTTTCTTACAGGATGAACGTTGTCGTTCTGGCCGTGGTGTCAGCTATCTTTTCTAATATGGGTCTGACGGAAATTATCCGCTTCTCGCTGCCGGCGCTGACGTCCATCTATCCGCCATTTATTGTTCTGGTTCTTGCCGGTGCGCTTTTGCCGGTTAACGGGCGCCCGTCCGTTATTTTCCTGCCAACCATCGTAACTGCCCTGGCATTTGGCATTATTCAGAGCGTTGTACCCGCCGCGTCGATGCCGGCGTTTATTAAGGTTATTCCTCTTTATGAACAGGAAATGGTCTGGCTTCTGCCTGCCTGTAGCGTATTTCTGATAATGACAGTAATCAGCAAATCAGCAGTGAGGCTGTTCAGGCAACAGCCTGACTAGCGGCTGCGTCACGCTCGGCTTGAGATGAATGCTGACGACCACGTTAAGCGCTGGGGCACGATTAAACTCCTCATGTTCATGGGGAAAAGTTAATTTTAAAAAGGATTTCTATGTACAGGGGCATCATTCTTTCAGTAACGGCTTCCTGCCTTTTTGCCGCGCAATACGATCTTGCGGCGCTGGTTCCGGATATGAGCGGAGGGACGGTATTTGGCTGGCGAACAATGATCGCATTTCCTTTTGTGACGGTATTTTTGGTCGCCAGCGGTGAATGGAACGCGGTCAGTGAGATTATCGATCGCATCAAAAACAAGTCTCTCCTGCTGCCCGGCCTTATTCTGAGCAGCCTGCTGATGATAATGTAGCAGTGGCTGTTTATCTGGGCCCCCCTGAACGGTCACGGACTGAACATTTCCCTGGGCTATTTTCTTCTTCCTCTGGTTATGCTGACCGCCGGCTGTCTGCTCTATGGAGAGAGCCTCTCTGCGGTAAAGAAGCTGGCCGCGCTGTCAGCGTATGTCTTATATCACTGCAAGCAGGCATCTCTCTTTCAGCCTGTTTGGCCTGATGGGGTATGTTGAACCTGTACTTCTGGTCATCGTTTCCCTTCTGCTGGGAGAAAGTATAAAGGCGGAAGAGTGGCTTAAGTATGTGCCTGTCTGGGCCGCAGTTGAATTACTGATATGTGATGGCTTCCTCGTGTTAATCAGAAACAAAGCGGAGCAAAGGCGCGATCGCTAAAGATAGCAGCCTGGCTTTGATACATCAGCCGGCTAAAGCAGAGTACGTCCGCTTATGGCACAAAGCGGACTTTCAATACCTGGCTTCCCCTGACAAAGCAACCACACCGTGCCTTCACGCTGGCCCGGCCGCTGCGTCCTGAAGGGTACACTTCGTCCTCATCCTTGTATGTTCAGGGTGACAGTGAGAAGCGTATACACTCATTGTGTTTTACCTGATGTTGTAGCACGTTCGTCGTCCTGGGATATGAGCCCGAGGGTGAGCATCATTGCGCAACATCAGTCTCAGTATTAGCCCGAACAATTGCCCGGGTGTGCAAACAGCCCGTATCTGCAAGGCAGGGAGAACTGAACATGAGTGATAAAACCACTGTCGGAATAGACGTAGCCAAAAACACCCTGGAAGTGTTTATCGACACTACCGGGCAGTTACTGCATCTGGAAAATTCAGCGGCGGGAGTTCTTGAATTGCATGAAGCACTCAGCGGGCTTGCTGTCGCTGGAATTATCATGGAAGCAACAGGCCGGTATCACTGTACTGCTGAATTAATGCTGAGTGCATCGGGTCTGCCAGTCGCGGTAATTAATCCTCGTCAGATAAAGAACTTTGCCAGAGCCATGGGCAGGGTGGCAAAGAGTGACCCCATCGACGCGAGAATCATCTGCGAGTATGGTCGTCGCATGACACCTTAATTCAGACCGGCAAAAAGCGAGCATCAACAGCATTTAGCCATACTGCTGATGCGCCGGCGTCAGCTGGTTCAGAGTCGGGTTATGGAAACCAACCGCCTCAGGGAACGATGTGGCATTTACATCGAGCAGGGGATCAAGCGGCACATTAAATGGCTTGATGCTGAGATTGATATACTGGATGCCGAGATTAAGCAACGGCTACGCCAGGATGATACTCTGGCGGCGAAACGTAAGTTGCTCGATAAAGTAAAAGGTATAGGACCAGTAACGCAGGCCACTCTTTTGATACAACTCCCGGAACTGGGCTCGCTTACGCGCCGACAGGTGTCAGCTCTGGTTGGTGTTTGTCCTTATGACAGGGACAGCGGACAACTCAGGGGGAAGAGGGCGATCTGGGGAGGAAGGTCTGGTCTGCGCGCGACGCTTTATATGGCCATGCTTTCAGCAGTTCGTTTCAACCCTCAAATCAGGGCATTTTATGATGGATTACTTGCGAGAGGAAAACCGAAAAAAGTGGCTCTGACGGCCTGTATAAGGAAATTTGTCACCATACTCAATGCGATGTTTCGTGATCAAAAAGACTGGGTTTATGAGGGCGCGGGCAGTCTGGGTTCTTAGTCTTGAAAACTTTCATCCTTGCCTGACCCTGAACGATTTCAGCAGACGCTTCCCGGACAGTCGCTGTGTGTCATGAACGAACGATCATGACAACGCTGATTAAATCACAAAAGAACACATACGGCATGGTACTGGAAACAAGGATATGTATATATTAACAGCACTTGTTCCAGGAAAGGTAAGTTAGATGAATAGCTCAGTCGAAGGGATATGTCTGGATGTATGCACAAATCCGGGGGCAGAACAATTGCTGCCTATTGAGGAGGGACTTAATCATTTTAACGACTTAATAACAGGTATAAGCGATCGGCAGCCATTATCTGTATTGATAAAATCAGGCGACACCGGTGAAGTGCTGGGAGGTATGCAAGGACGTTCCTCTTTAGGCCTGCTTTTTATCGACCTTTTCTATCTGCCACCAGAGTTGCGGAAAAGAGGGCTTGGTACAGATATCCTTTTTCGCTTTGAGGAAGAAGGGAGAAAAAGAGGCTGTACTGCAGCATTTTTGTACACGATAAGCTTCCAAGCCCCTGAGTTCTACAAAAAACACGGCTGGAAAGAGTTCGGACGTATTGAGTGCAAACCAGAAGGTACTAGCCGGATATTTATGAGTAAGACCTTATAGAAAAGATCTGCTTTTCGTCCCGGCAGACTTCGGGAATCTACAGAAGGTCCGCTTTGTGCCAGAAGCGGACTTTCCTCTTTTGTTGAACAAAGATGTTGAAACGAAATCGTTTCATGATAAATCTATAAATATAATAAGACGAAAAGGAAGAGCAGATGAAAATCAGACTTGCAGTACCTGAAGAGGCAGCGGAATGCTGGAATATAAGGAATCTTTCTATCCGAGAAGGATGTAAGCCAAGTTACTGTGCCAGGGTGCTTGAGGCCTGGACGCCTGAAGCTATGCCTGAACATTACAGGGAGGTTATTACGGAAAATCCTTTTTTTGTTGTCGAGCTGCCTGATGCAGGAATAGTGGCAACGGGGTATCTGGATATTACCGAGGGTAGCGTGGAAGCTATTTTTACATTGCCGGATTATTTTGGTAAAGGTTTTGCCAGCCTGATTATTGAAACGATTAAAGATGAGGCGATTAAAAGAGGGCTGAAACAGTTAACCTTGATCTCAACACCAAACGCGCAAACTTTCTACGAAAAGCATGGCTTTATGTTTATCAAGGAAACTACATCCCCATCAAGGCTTGCCCAAACAGATCTGCGTTGCATGGATATGTCCATCGCATTATCAGCCTAAGTTTTTTGCTCTCGGCAGGAGAGCTCACCAACGGAAATTTAATCGCGACAAGTTCAGTACGGCAGCTTAGAACCCCTGTGCTAACTATGACTCATGTGTTCAATGTCCGCTTTTCGCTCATAGCGGACGTTTATCACCTGCAACCACTAAACATCTTTGAAACCTCCTCTTTGGTTGACATCAAACACAACTGCTCGCCCGTTCCCCGGCATTCGCGGGGCATTCAGCCCGCTCATCCCGGCGCATGCGGCCTGCGGTGTCGCCCCTGCATTCCGGACTGCTCACCGGGGTGGCGTGCCGGCACGGCGCAAAAGGCGCCGGCACCACAGGAGACGTAAACGTGAAAGAAATCATTAACGATCTGACCCTCAGCCAGATGATGGATCTGCTCTGCCATATCCTCCGCTGCCCCGGTACGCACCGCCATCCCGGCAGTTATCTCCCGCCGCAGGGGGCGGTCTGCCTGATGATGGAGAGTCCGGGTGAAACCGTATGCCTCTGGATGCTGGACGGGTGGCCGGACGCGGTGACGGTCCCTGAAAGCGGGTTTGTGTATGTCACCGGTGCACGCCCGTAACGGATGACCGGGCAGTAATACCAGGTGACCGCCGGCGCGGTCGCCTGTTCTGCAATAAGGCGGTCGTTGCACTCCGCATTCACAGGCCCGGCACACCGGGCCGGGGCTTCAGTCCGTGCCGCAACGGCATTTGCCGACCTTCATGACTAACTATCCAGGAATATGCCATTACAATTGCTGAGTTATCGACCCACTACCATCTGCAAAATTCACTGTTGCATGGACACCATTTAGGATAGAGACCTGGGGAGGTACATGACCTATATCCACATCGTAAAGCACAGTGACAGGAAGATCACTGAGCGAAGCCCTGAGTGCATCAACATAGTTATGCTTTGTGGTGTCATCTGCATCCGGTGCTGCGCTCCTTCCAATTAAAATACCATTCAGATTATTGAACCATCCCTGTAAGCGCAGACTGAATAATGCTCTCGTCATTTCACATGGTCCCATCTCAACATTCTCAAAATAAAGAATTACACCTTCATCTTTGTACCGCTCTCTAAACGTCTGAATATCGCCAAAAGGTGTACCCGCTAATCTGGATATTACCTCAAGGCATCCTCCAATCATTCGTCCCTGGAAACGGACTGAAGATGCCATACGATTGAGATTTTTCCATTCTGTGCGTTGTGTCAGGTTAAATGGAGCATCGCCGGAAGTTCCCCACTGATTTTCTTCATTTTGATAAGCCTCCGATGAGCATTGTTCAATTATCTGTCGCTTTTCTGCCTCCAGAATGTCCCACACTGCATTTGTCGTGGAATCCGGATTGCTGGCACCAAGATCCATAAGGTTTGGGCCATGTAATGTTGCCCAGCCAGATAGCGTGACTAAAGGTAAATGCAGAGTGCTCAGATCAGAAAATCCAACGAACCACTTTGGGTCTGTTTTGCGTAGCAGTTCGAAATCCATCAACTCAAGTAGCTCAATAGCTAAGTCACCTCCCCATGGCGGCATAACCGCCTGTACATCGGGGTCAGTCAGGAAGGCCATTAATTCCTTTGCACGTGAGACTTTGCACGCGCTTTTATTCTTGTGCTGCGAGCGAAGGCATTCGCCCTCCCGGACTCTGAAGCCTCTCTTTTTAAGATTATTAATGGCATGTTCCAGCCGTGTATGCAGGTGCTGCGGTACTCCTGAGGAGGGAGCCGTAACAGCAATCAGGTCTCCGGGAGCCAGTCTGCGGGGAATACGGGTCATCATATTGAAGTCCATGTGTCAGGTTTGAATCGATAGTCCATAAATATGTGCACATTGCCAACCCCCCAGTTTATGACCTGATCAGGCTCCTGACTTCGTTGCGCTCAAAACCACTGACGAAAGGTGCGGTTTACGGCATTTGCCGTGCCTCTACTTTAGCCCGAACGCTCAGGATGCAAGGGCTTCATCCTCGCCCGGTCGCAGTTTTACGAATGACTGAGTGGCGTCTTCCCGTCGTTATCCCGCTCATTTTTCGCGGGATAACCGTCCAGCCACCCCTCGCTTTTTATCTGCGCTGCGGCCTGCGGTGCTTCCCTTGCATCCTTCGCTCGAAGTCGGGCTGACGTGTCGGCACGGCAAAAGCCGGATCTGTACACCACTTTAACAAAGGAGGATGTGATGAATACAAAGGCAATGCATACAGAGGCGGTTCTGCTTAAGGGCGCACAACGACTGACATTTTTACCTGCACTCTTCGGACGGGATTTCGTGATGAGCGAGTCCTCAGTCTACGGCTACGCCACGAAATACATTGATAACTATCAGGGCGGGAGCTGGGAATTTTACCGCCTGCCGGGTGGCGGCGGCTTTATGGTGCCGGAGATGGATTCCGCGTTTTTCAGCAACCCGCATAACGGCTTTGAGTGCGAACTCAGCGCGGAGGCGGCGGGGATCATCATCACCGCTCTGGTGCTCAGTCACCGGACGTTTGTTCATCATCACCACGATCAGGAAGAGTTGTGTCACCTCTTCTGTCAGCGTTACGGCCAGCTGATGGCCTGGGCTGAAACCCACTTTGAGGCAGACTATATCTTCCGCGCGCTGTACTGATAAAACACGGGGGCGCGAGCGCCCCCCTTACCGTGCCCATTGCGGCGTCCGGCGACGGTCTGGCCGCGCGAAAAACCTTCTGCAGCCCTGCGGACTGCCGGGAAGGGATGCCCCGCGCCTGCGGCGCAGCGCCTCCCTGTCCCGTGCATATCCTCCGGCAGAAAATGTCTGGCCATCTTCAGCAAAAAGATTTTCATCCTGCGGGTGCGGGTGCGGGTGCGGGTGCGGGTGCGGGTGAACATGGAAGTGAAGTTGTGCAGCAGCTGCGCGGGGAAAAACCGGACACCGGAAAAACAAAAGAGGATACGGAACAGGCCACCTTCGGCTCCCCGTCCGTACCGGCCGGGTCGTCGGCCCTGCTCCGACTGTCGCCCGCAGGCGGGCGCCGGTCTCCGGCCGAACCCCTGCGGGTTTCGGGCTGCCGCCAGGGTCCGATGGAGAAGGTCAGGGGCACCGCCTGCTGCGACCGGAACGGTCGCGCCGCGTCCACCGCCCCGGCGCTGCCGGGGCTTTAAGGTCGCCACGTCGTTCCGCCGTGTCGGGTGCGCGCATTCTCTCAGCGTGGTGATGCCACCCCCTTGCCGGCACTCACGCGGAGGGCTGTCTGTAGCACCGTCATCCGCCTGCCCGCAAGGGCCGCGCCCCTGGCGCTGTCGTCTGCACCCGTTCGCACTCGCCGAAAATCCGGCTCGCTTGCGCTGCGGCTTTGCCGACACCCGTGCGTTCATTCGTCTGCCGTCGCTCCCTTGCCCTTTGCCGCGAGAGTACCAGCCAGGGAGATGGATTAACCATCACCACAGGAGAAAACCAGAATGCGCACACGAAACGTCAACGGCAGGACCGCCGGAGGAGAAACCGCCGGAAGATGTGATCAAAACACGCAGGAAGACATCGCTTTACAGGCGAAGGCGCTGATCGCCCGGTATCGCCGGTTACAGGACGGCGTGACCGTCTTTACCGCACGGGCATCATCACGCGGGGATGTACAGGTTGAGATACGCCAGTTTGGCCGCCTTGTCTGGCATGCATGGTCTTTTGAGCCGGACTTTCTGGCCACGCTCGAAAACCGGCTGCGCGATGTGCAGCGAAACCACGACTGATTAAGCGCCGTGACCGGATCGCACTCCGGGCACGGCATAACCACCACCGTAACTAAGAGGAAACAATAATGGTCACCACCCATACTACGGCGAAACCCGCCACACGCAAAGCCCGCACGAAAAAAGCCGCCGCTGCACCGGCAGCCGTTGAGGCTGCCCTGCAACAGGCACCCGTGGAATACGTGCCGTATTCCCGCCTGACCCGTTCGGACTATAACGTCCGCATCGTGCCCCATACTGACGAGGAAATCGCCGGGTATGCCGCCAGTATCAAGGCGCTGGGGTTCCTGCATAACCTGGTGGTTGTCGACCATCCGGACGGCCTGCTCGGTGTGGTGTGCGGCAGCGGGCGCACCCGCGCGACGGGCGTACTCGTCGCGGAAGGCTTCACCGGGGCTGATGAGCCGTTCGTCCCGGTCAAACGTATTCCGGAGCACCTGGCGGTCGCGGCCTCGATGGCTGAAAACGAAAAAAGCCGCAGGATGCACCCGGCAGAGCAGGTGACCGGGTTCCGCAAGATGGCAGAGCAGGGCTTCACCCCGGCGCAGATCGGTGACCTCTTTGGCTTCACTGCCCGTCACGTCCAGCGCATCCTCAGCCTGGCGAATCTCGCCCCGGCGCTGATTGAGGAACTGATGCACGACCGCATTACCCTGGAGTTGTGTCAGGTGATGACACTTGAACACGATCATGCCCGCCAGGTGGACATCTGGAACAGTGCGAAAGAGGCTTTTGGTAGCGGTATGCCGTCGGCAGGGTGGCTGAAGGGGCAGGTGAACAGCATCAAAATAGACATGGCTTCTGCCGCGTTCCGGTTCGTCGGGGAGGACGCCTACGTGGCGGCCGGAGGGGTGGTTGATCGTGACCTGTTCAGCGACGAAGGGCAGGGGTTTGCTGATCGCCTCCTGACACAGCGGCTGCTGCTCGACAAACTGGCTGGCGAGGCGGCGCGACTTCAGCGCGAAGAGGGCTGGGCATGGAGTGAAAGCCGGATGGATGAAATCACGCACCGTGATGCACTGACCCTGCGCGTGTGTCTGCCTGAGCCTGAACTGACTGACGAGGAAAGGGCCACGGTGGTCGGTCTTGAGCAGAAGTTACTGGAGAGCGAAACCGAAGAGGACGAAAACGCGCTTCAGCAGCGTATCGAGGACATTGAGAGTGCGGCGCGCGCGCGCCTGTTCACCCCGGCCTATAAGGCGGCACACGGCGTGGTGGTCTCGTATGAAGCCGGGGGTTTCTGCATCCAGCGTGGCGTAAAACGCGTCGAACCTGCTCAGGATAACGAGGCCGCAGAGGGCGAACACACGGCGACAGACGCCGCGACAGACCGCGTGATCACCACCAGGACCCCCGGCATCCCGGCAGATGCCTTCTCCGAGAAACTGGTCCGGGCCATGTCGTCCGAACGTACCCTGGCGGTGCAGGCTGCGCTGTCCGGCAGACCGCATGTGGCGTTGGCCCTGCTGACCTGGACGCTCTGCCGCGACGCCTTCGGTAAGATCGGGGGCAGGGTACAGGCTCCCCTGGGCATGACTATCCGCGACTGCTCATGGTCCTGTATGTCAGATGCGCCTTCAGGGGAGAAGGGCACAGGCTGGCGGGCGATGCGGGACATGCGGGGAGCACTGCTGCTGACCCTGCCGCCGCAGTGGGAAACCGATTTTCGCACCATGCTGGATCTCTCCTCAGAGCAGCTTCTTACCCTCCTGAGCTACTGCGTGGCATCCGGCATCAACGGGGTGCAGGGACGGCAGTACGGACGCACCGACCACAGCAGTCTGGAAACCCTTGAATCCGCGCTGGACTTCGATCTGCGCGAATGGTGGCAGCCGGATGCGGACTACTTTGGCAGCATCAGCAAGGATCAGATTGGCGACGCGCTGGCAGAGGCAGGGCACCAGGACCGCGCCCGCGAGGCGATGAAGCTGAAAAAAGGCGAGGCCGCGAAGCTGGCTGCCGCCACCCTCGCGGAAACCCGCTGGGTGCCGGACTGGATGACCCGCCCGCAGCCGGATGTTCCGGCGACGCTGAACGACACCGCTGACAACAACGCCGCATAACCAGGAGACGGTTGCCCCGCCGGGGCAACCGGGAAAACGACCATGAGCATGAAATATACCCCCGCAGTCCTCAACAGCATGATCCCCGCTGAGCTGGAAGCCGTCCGCGAAAGTGGTGATGAAGAACGTCGCCAGCTGAGCGACGCCGTGATGAACACCATTCCGGTTCCGCAGGGCTGGCGCGTGAATGCCGAGTATCGCTGTGAGTTCGGCGGCCAGTTTCCTGTCCAGTTGCGCTTCGCCCCGGACCGGTCGGAGCGATACTTTCTCTGCCTGTGCAGCCCCGGTGAAATGCTCCCGGCCTGGACACTGTTCCTGCTGGCGGCCGACGGAGGGCTGGTAAGGATCCTGTCGCAGCGCGACAGGCATGACCCGGTGGCCGTCAGCGCCCTGCTGGCGCAGGTTGCCGGACTGCACCGTTTTAACTGCTCTGCGGCCACCATCGCTGAACTGATGAATGCGGAGGTGATGTCATGATCCCCGCGAGTCTCGCGCTCGTTACCCTGAACCCGGCACGCCAGGCTGCGCTGCAGGCGGTGGCAGAGGTCGAGCTGCGCGGCGAGAGCCGCAGGCGTCTGCCGGAAGACAACCCGCATGCACGCGCATTCATGCGCCTGCTGACCGGCGAAAGTCGCCTCAGCAGCCGTACCGCTCAGGCCATTCCGGGGCTGGGCTGGGACCCGCATTTTAAAATCTGGTCGCTGCGCAGGCTTGAGGAGGCGCTCGAAGTCCTGCTGGTCAGCCGGGGTGAGCACTGCCACTCGCCGCTGCCGGCAACGGTGCAGGAATGTCTGTTCCCGGATGTGGTGTTCCGCAATGCATCCCGGAAGGATCAGCGCGGGAAACTGCATCTGCATAAAACGATCCGGCGTGAAACGAAAAGCCTGTGCCGGGAGGAGATCCTGCACCAGAGTCTGGTCGCGCAGGCCCGGACAGACCTGAACTTCCGGTCACCGGAGAACGTGGGGACGTGGTACACGCGCTGGGCTGATGAACTGCGCGAGTACGAGCTGGCGGAACAGTTCTGGCAGTGGCGGAAACGTTTTGCCTCGCTCGCAGAGCTGGAGTGGCACCGGCATGAACCGCTCTGGTCAGTACTGAATGTGCTGAGGGATGTGGTGAGGGGTATGAGCCGGAGTGAAAAAAATGCCGATCGCTGGCAGGTGCCGGACAAGCTGGGCCACGCAGGATAAGGGCTGCAGAAAATGAGGCGGGTGACGCCGGGGCCTGAAAGTCAGTATCAGGGACAAGGGCAGGGACAAGGGCAAGGGCAAGGGCAGGGGCAGGGGCTGGCCACCTTCGGCTCCCCGTCCGTACCGGCCGGGTCGTCGGCCCTGCTCCGACTGTCGCCCGCAGGCGGGCGCCGGTCTCCGCCGAACCCCTCCGGGTTTCGGGCTGCCGCCAGGGTCCGATGGAGAAGGTCAGGGGCACCGCTTGCTGCGACCGGAACGGTCGCGCCGCGTCCACCGCCCCGGCGCTGCCGGTGCTTTAAGGTCGCCACGCCGTTCCGACGTGTCGGGTGTGTGCATTCTGTCAGCGCGTTGATGCCCGTCTCCCTGGCCGTCCTTCGCGGAGGGCTGTTCGTAGCACCGCCGGGTCGTCATCCGGGGGTGAAATGCACTCCGCCAAAACTTTTTGCGAACGGCCGCAAAAACTTTTGTCTCCGCCCCCTCCTTCCTTCCCTTGCCGGCGCTCCTTTGCCCTTGCCGCGATGAACTCACCAGGGAGATGGCCTAACCATCAACGAGGAGAAAACCAGAATGCACACACAAAACGTCAACATCAAAACCGCCGCTCAGGAATCTACCAGAAAGATGGGGGGCGAAAATCGTGCTGTTTATGCATCAGCTGAGTGGTGGGAAAGTGCCCTGCGCAGCGATGGCTTCGTCAGAAACCTCCACTCTTCAGGTGAGCATGACGTGATCTCTGCAAAGTCACTCCTTGACGCTTTTTCAAAGGCTGCCAGCAAAGGGTGTGGACAGCATCATGAAATTTATGAGTTTTTCTTTCTGGACAGGGCGTGCTCATACGCGAATTCACTGCCGCTGTCACACCGCCCGGCTTTCTACGATGCCGCAGCTGCGTCAGGTTTTAATATTTCTGACGATGCGTATGAGAGAAGTGAGCGGGCATTTGAAGCGAAGCTGGAAGAAATCAACGAAGAAAACTACTGATTCGCCCTTCACTGTCATGCCGCCTGTCTGGGCGGCAGCTGGATAGGCTCTACAGAGGTCTGAACAGGCAGGTAGTGTGTGCCCCGCGAGGCCGGGGTATACGCTGTCGGGAACGTCAACGGCGGGAAAGGCGTTCCCCTCCGGGGAACCGGGCAGGGCGGGAACGCCTGCGGCGCTCCCGCACTATCCCCTCCGCCTCCTCATCCTCATCTGCATACAGATCCCTCTCATCTGCTCCTGTGTTCTGCTGACATTGTGACGGTTTTTACGGGGCTGCTCATTATTGCCGGATGTTTTCAACCTCAAAAACAAAACCAGGGGCAGGGGCTGGCCACCTTCGGCTCCCCGTCCGTTCCGGCCGGGTCGTCGGCCCTACTCCGCCTGTCGCCCGCAGGCGGGCTCCAGTCTCCGCCGAACCCCTTCGGGTTTCGGGCTTCGCCAGGGTCCGATGGAGAAGGTCAGGGGCACCGCTTGCTGCGACCGGAACGGTCGCGCCGCGTCCACCGCCCCGGCGCTGCCGGTGCTTTAAGGTCGCCACGTCGTTCCGCCGTGTCGGGTGCGTGCATTCTGTCAGCGCGTTGATGCCCGTCTCCCTGGCCGTCCTTCGCGGAGGGCTGTTCGTAGCACCGCCGGGTCGTCATCCGGGGGTGAAATGCACTCCGCCAAAAGTTTTTGCGAACGGCCGCAAAAACTTTTGTCTCCGCCCCCTCCTTCCTTCCCTTGCCGGTGCTCCTTTGCCCTTGCCGCGATGAACTCACCAGGGAGATGGACTTAACCATCAACGAGGAGAAAACCAGAATGCACACACAAAACGTCAACATCAAAACCGCCGCTCAGGAATCTACCAGAAAGATGGGGGGCGAAACCGCGTCGCTCACCATCCTGATCGCTGAAAACGAATCCGGCACGACTGTCCCGGATTCTGAATGGGATGTGATGGCGTTCAGCTCGCTCGCGGAGCTGACGAAAATGCGCCGTCGCAGCCCGGAGAAAATGAAAGGCCGCTACCACTATGCACTCAGTGGCGGCGTGGATAAGCAATTTCGCCACGTTCACCTGGTGGAAGCTGACCACTTCAGACAATTCGCCCGCGAAATTAAGCGCCAGGGCTTCAGCATTTAACACGGTGCCGCCCTGACGGGCGGCAGATAAACACGAAATGGCGGCTACAGGCCGCCACCAGGAGGAAAAATGTCAGCACCTGAAGCAGCACTCAGACCCACCGAAATGGCCTTCTTTCAGGTATCGCGCTCGCGCATCTGGGCTTACGCCGTGCAGTCAGGCGGGGAATGGCGTTCGACGTTCGGCGGCCAGACCCTGGCGCAGATGCGCGAGGAGATGCCCGATATGGAGCTGATCCCCACCGTGGATGCACTGAAACGCGAGAATGAAGGTTACCGGCAGCCCTGGCATGAAATCAGCGAGGCGCGGTACATCGACCAGCTGGAGGTGTTGCCGCCAATGGACTGGCACCGCAGAGGTGAGTGTGAGTCGTTCAGGTCTTCGGAACGGTATGGCGGGGATGTGACCAGCATTTTTGCCCGCTTCCGTGGGCGCTTCTTCGAGTGCCGCGATCTGGACACGCTGACGCCGGGGCAGATCCACATGAGCCTGGTGTGGGCATTTTTTGCCGGGGATTCAGCGAATTCCGGGCATTAAAAAAGCAGGGCAAAGCCCTGCTTAATCAAAGGTCGGCACGGACCAGGTGTCGACCACGTCAAAACAAACTGGAGGATGAGATCCGTGATATTTGACCCGCAAACTGTCGCACAGGCGACGGCATTTGTAAATGCTCTGCGCGCAGGAAAACCCGCGCACATCCCCGCCATGCCGTTCGGGCGCTGGCAGGAGTTCATGACCACGGTGTATTCCGGTCTGGGGGCGTCTGTGGATGCAGATAATGGCAGCAGCGTTTATCCGGCGCTGGGTCTGGCATAAGGGAGGCGGCCACCCCTGCGGGGGTGGCCTGCCACACAGAGGGAGAATAACGATGAAAGTTAACCTGACTGATACAGCCCCGGAACATACTGCGGCTGAGACAGTTTCGGCGACAGAGCTGGAAGCGCTGGCGGCACAGCTGCCGATCGCGGAGTTTCCCGTGGTGATACACGACAACCGGCAACGCGTCAGCCTGGCAGCCGAAGCGCTGTGGTTGTTCGCGCAACGCACCGGCATGGCTGAAGATGGCGAGCCGGTGGGAAGCGTGATCGTCGATTTCATGGCAAGTATGATGCACCTGTGCCACCAGGTGGGGATCATCTCCCCGGCGGCTAACGGTCTGCCGGAGCTGATCAGGGTCGCTGAATTTCACTTCGATGCTGAAGAGGAAGACGATTTCTGAGTCCGTGCCCGGAACGGCAAAAGCCGGGAAGGGCGTTCCCCTCCGGGGAACGGGGCAGGGCGGGAACGCCTGCGGCGCACCCGCATACCACCCTCCGCCTCCTCACCCTCATCTGCATACAGATCCCTCTCATCTGCTCCTGTGTTCTGCTGCCTCTGTGGGGGTTGAGCAGGATTAGCCTGGTCTGCTCACCATTGCCGGTTGCTTCCGGCAACAAAATCAAAATAAAAATCAAGGTCAGGCGCAGGCCACCTTCGGCTCCCCGTCCGTACCGGCCGGGTCGTCGGCCCTGCTCCGACTGTCGCCCGCAGGCGGGCGCCGGTCTCCGCCGAACCCCTTCGGGTTTCGGGCTGCCGCCAGGGTCCGATGGAGAAGGTCAGGGGCACCGCTTGCTGCGACCGGAACGGTCGCGCCGCGTCCACCGCCCCGGCGCTGCCGGTGCTTTAAGGTCGCCACGCCGTTCCGCCGTGTCGGGTGTGTGCATTCTGTCAGCACGCCGGAGACCATCACCCTGACGTTCTCACGCGGAGGGCTGGTCGTAGCACCGCCGGGTCGTCATCCGGGGGGTGAAATGCACTCCGCCAAAACTTTTTGCAAAGGGCCGCAAAAACTGTTGTCTCCGCCCCCCTCCTTCCTCCCCTTGCCGTCGCTCCTTTGCCCTTCGCCGCGAGAGAACTCACCAGGGAGATGGATTAACCATCGACGAGGAGAAAACCAGAATGCACACACGATACGTCAACGGCAAAACCGCCGCTCCCGAATCTTCCAGGAAGATGGGGGGTAAAGACACGCCCCTGACGGATGCCCAGGCCACTGACATTCTCTGCTGGGTTTTTGCTGTCACTGATGACATGCCAGGCGCGAAACGCCACGACTTTGACCCGCCAGCTGGCGTGGAGGAGATCGTCATATATCAGGACGATGTGCCGGACTTCAGCATCATCTGGATTGTAAATGGCTGGCCGGTTGCAGCTGCCATGCCGCTCGATTCTTTATTTCGTGTTTTATCTGACTGATTAACTGTTGAGGAGAAAATTATGGTCCGCTTATCCACCCGTTATGCTGCCCCGAACATGATGCGTAATACCCGCCCGTTAACGAACGATGAATTAATGCGCGTCGTGCCGAGTGCGTTTTCGGTTGAAAAACATGAGTCACGTTCTGAACGTTACACGTATATTCCGACCATTACTCTGCTGGATAAATTGCGTGAGGAAGGTTTCGAACCCTTTTATGCCGGACAGTCACGGGTACGCGATCCGGAACGCCGGGATTTTACCAAACACATGATTCGCCTGCGTCGCGGAAATAACGGCAGCGGGTCAGAGGTGCCGGAAATCGTTTTGCTGAACAGCCATGATGGCTCCAGCAGTTATAAAATGATCCCCGGTATTTTCCGTCAGGTCTGCACAAATGGCCTGGTGTGCTGGAAATCGTTCGGCGAAATTAACGTGCCGCACAAAGGGGATATTGTTTCGCAGGTTATCGAGGGGGCATATGAAGTGCTGGGCGTGTTCGATGCCGTCACTGACAATATGGAAAAAATGAAAAGCATCCAGCTCGACAGCGCCGAACGTCGCCTGCTCGGCGCGATGGCGCTGGAATATAAATATGGCGAGGATAAATCGCCGGTCACCCCGGAGCAGATAATTCAGCCCCGCGCCTGGTATGACAAAGAAACCGATTTGTGGACGTCCTTCAATATTGTGCAGGAGAATCTGATCAAAGGTGGCGTGCGTGGCAGAACGGCGAAAGGAAAAAGAACCACGACGCGACCGGTGACCGGAATTGATGGCGACATCAGACTTAACCAGGCGCTGTGGAAAATGGCGGAAGAGTTTGCCCGGCTGAAAAGCTGAATAAAAAAACCCGGTTAACCGGGTTTTTTTATATCAGTCTTTCAGCGGCCCAGGCGTTATTTTTGCCGTCAGCTGCGTTTCTTCCTGCTGCACAGAACGCTGTTCAAGTATGGATTTTCTGGCCAGCAGAATGCGGTAAATATTTCTTATATCGTCGGCATAGGCCCGTCGCTGTTTGATCAGGTTTTTCGACGGACCGGTATTATACATTCCCACGCTGTCCCAGTTTTTTCCGTATGACCTGAAGTTATGCGCAAGAACCCATCCGCCGGTGTAAACGCAGACGCATGGATCATTAAGCAGATCCGATCGTGTAATATTAAACTTTTTCAGCTTACCGTAATGCGAACTGTTTATCTGCATCCCGCATACATCCTCCGAACCGTCATTGTTCGCCACATTAACCGCAGCGGGCCTGAGTCGACTTTCTCTGATTGAAATTGACATCAGCAGCAGCGGGTCGATCTGGTAGTCCCGCCCTGCCTGGTCGAAACACATTTGCGGTGCTGCGCTGCAGGACATTGAGACGCAGAGCAGAATGAGACCGAGTTTATTCATATTTATAACCTTTGCGTTTTGCGCGCGTGGAATGTCGCTTGAGCAGCGCAATAAAAAATACCCCCGCCGATCATTTAAATCAATACCAACTCTTACAAACGCGCAGAGAGCGCTGCGGGTACGTGCCCGGAGTCAGTCTCTGATATTAAAGAGGCTCTGGTGTCGCTTATTATTGGCCGCTCTTTGCAAACATATAAAACATGACACCCCACGCAAGACTTCGTCTTGCAGATTTTTCCTTTGGAATCAGGTTGTTGTTCTGATTATTTTGTGCGGTATTTGAAATATAAAGAAAAAGGTGTGTTATTCCCCACACCTTACAGTGCCGTAACCGGCCACACAGCAGTGCCGGAACAGCACACCTGGTGGTGCCGCTGGCGGCACTGTAAGGTGGCCGAAAGGTGTGTACTGCGTATATTCAGGAAGTTATAAAACATATTTGGTTATACAGTGCCGGATTAACACACCATACAGTGCCGCATGCGAACACCTGTATAAACGTAATTTTTCATTGACAGGTGCCGGATTAGCACACCATATTACGCAAAATCATCCAGACTCATTTTTTAAAAATCTCTCGCTTACAGTGCTGCTTCCGGCACTGTTTGAACAGGACGGAAAATTAATGCCGCGTAAAAATATCTACTTTAAAGATAAAATCGATCGCGAGATTGAAGGTATTCTAGAAATTGAAAGACAGAAGGGCGCAACAAGCAGCGATGTGAGCTATTCCAACCAGGTCAATGAACTCGTTCGTCTGGGTATCATGGTATATAAATCGCGGGAAGAGCCTGCCAGTTTCGATCTCGAAGGGTTTCGTCGGGATTTAATCAGAAAAGCCAGCGGTGCAAGGGAAGGAACTATGATACTGATGACAATGATTACAGAAATGTATCTGAATTCTAAAGGCATAAGCCCGGACGGTAATCTGGAAGAGCTGCTCAGCCAGAATTTCACTGCTATGAACAACGCAGAGGACGAGGCAGAGTCTCATCATTTTCTTGCTGAGGAAGAATAACAATCTGACCGGCAAAGCCGCCGGCCAGAACTGTCACGATTACTCCGGTTTATTCCACGGAAGCGGTACATCCTCCGCTTCCGATAATTTCTCCCTGAGATACCACTCAAATGCCATGCACAGCACTTTAAGCGCCTGCGCATCCTCGTTCTGGTCGAGAAGCCGCTGGGTTAAATAACCCATAGTATTCATCAGCCTTGTCAGCATTTCATCGTTCAGGCTGCGTTTATGCACCCGCGCCATAATTCTTATTTCAGAGGCAAGATTCTCAGGAATGCGCATGCTGTAGCCTGACGTCTTTCCGGGAATTAACACCCGCACACCTTCACGCCACATCCAGGCTGGCTCATCACGCGCCTTTTCCTTTTTGTTTTCATTTTCATCTTCATTACCATCACTTAATAAATCACACAGCCACTCTTCAAACTTCACTGCCAGAGAAAGTAATCTTTCCCCCTCAACCGTTTTAATTACAGGTACATGCGGCTGATAATTCAGTGAAATAAGTAACCTTGCGATAATTTCATCGTTAACACTCCTCTCGCTTATTCGTGCACACACCCGCAGTTCCATCAGCAGATTGTCCGGCGCACGCAGCCGCCACTCCACTGTTTCACCCGCAGTGAACTTCCGTGGGCGACCACGCTTTTCCCACAGATTCTCTTTTACTTTCATATTCATAGATCCCTGACATCACAGGCGTCATACCTGCATGACTCAGGATATGTTGCGCCGGTAGTCAGATAATTCCTAATGATGTTGAAAAGTGTGACATAGCTCACAGTTTTTTTTTTTTAGGGTCATGAGATACTTATGCCCGCGTAAACAAGCACTTACGCAAACACATTTTGTTTACTTCCGGAGAAACAAGCATGTTCACTGAGGACAATGCCCTTAAGGTCACAAAGGGATGGGCGGTAGCGTCTTTATTTCGCAAAGCCCGTGAAAATATTCAGATGAGAAAGTATTTAAAAAATGGAGGATTAATTCTTCTTTCTCTTCTGGCCTGCAATTACGCATTTGCAGGTAGTACTGATTTACTGGCCTCACAGTCTTCTACCGTTTCGAGCACTTTCGGTCACGGGTCGTCACTTGAGAAATACTTCTACTACGCGGAAATCTTTATCGCTTTATTCCTGTACATTAAAGCCCGCTCCCCTCTGGTATTTCTCGGTCTCGTCATCGTCATTATTTTTACCCGCATGGGCTTCGCCATCGCAGGCTAAAAATGAACGGGGAGGATGATAAATATTACTTCCCGGAAACCCTCAATCAGCAGGCCCGATTCTTCGGTCTCCCCCTCGACGAACTCCTCGTTATTGCTCCCCTGACCTTACTGGGTATCGTCTGCAATATGTCGACCGCCCTGGGGATAGTTTCGGGCGTGCTGTGGTTATTAGTCAGGTATCTGAAAAAAGGGCAGGGCTCGTTCTGGTTACTGAATTTCTGTTACTGGTACCTGCCCACCTTTATTTTCAGGGTGACCTTCCGGTCAATTCCTGACTCAGGTTTCCGTCATTGGAGGGCGTGAATAAATGAAAATGGATATCAAGCGAAGCCGGGATAAATACCTGCGACTCGCTTTTATCGGGATGGGCAGTTTCGCTGCTTTATGTACCACAGCAACGATTCTGAGCAGCGCTCTTGCGTGGCACTTTTACAGCACACAAAGAACCATCGTCACGCCCATGTCTTATAACCAGCCCTTCAGCTCCGATGCCTCATCTGCCGATACCGCAGGCATGAATATGTTCGCCACGTCATTCCTGTATCTCAGGCTGAACGTCAGCCCCGAGAACATCGACAGCCAGCAAAAGATGCTGCTCAACTACGTGCCCGCGCAGAGCCGCGACGCACTGAAAAAAGCGCTCGATGTGGAAGCTGACCGCATTAAAAAAGGAGGCCTCACCTGGCGTTACGACGTCCGCGCGCTGCGCATGGTCAGTCCCGGCGTGATTGACGCAGACGTCGTACTCCACCCCTCAACCACCAACGGCAATATCACCACCGAACTGAAGGAGCAGGCACGCACTTACCGGCTCCGGATGCGTTATGAGAACGGCATCATCAATCTCGATGAAATGTCCGAACTCATGCCGGTCACCACTAACTGAATCAGGACTGCCCATGAAAAAGCGTTTTTCACCGGCAGCTGCTGCTGTGTTAATGGCAACGGTCATGTTCACAGGCGGCCTTCGGGCCGCCACCGGACCCGTCGCCATACCGTTTGAGAATGACGCCTCTTTCAGCGTTAACCTCAGTAACACCAACCCCAACAAAATCATTATTGACGGGGAACTGGTGACCAGCATCAGCGGGCCTACAGGTGCCTACGACCAGGACCACACTAGCGATGGCGCATTACTGCTCTCGCCACTCGTCGGTCAGAATTTCACGGTATTCATCCAGACTGCCGGCGGTGCGGCGCTGAGCCTCAACGTCACACCGAAACCCGGAACGGGCAGGACACTGCATTTCACCCCGCTCAGCGCACCAAAAGTCGCCAATGACGATGCTAAAGCGTGGGAAGAAGGGCAGAGCTACGAAAAAACGCTCGTCAGCCTCTCCCGTACCATCGCCCTCGGTGATGTGCCGGAAGGATATAAAGCGTTACCCGTCAGCCGCATGCCGGCCTATAACCCGGCCGTCACCGTCAGGCTGACCCCGGAGCGCCAGTTCACCGGCTCCCACCTGCGCGTTGTGCGGTTTCGCATGACAAACCCCGGCGTGGTCACCACGCAGCTGCGCGAGCGTGACTTCTGGCGCAAGGGCGTCCGGGCCGTGATGCTGTCGCAGAACCAGCTTTACGCGAACGGGGAAGGGTATGTGTGGGTGGTGTTCTCGTATGACGGAGAGCCGCGCGCATGAACCTGAATGTGAAAACCCGCCGCACACAGCTCGCCATCCTTATCGGCGTCCTGGTCGCTGCCGGCGTCACCACTGCCCTGGTGCTGACTTTCGGCACCGAGGATAACAAAGCACAGCAGGCGCAGAACGCGCCCGCGCCCAACATGACCGGCGTCGTCACCGCCACCTTTGACGAGCAGGTCAACCAGTCCGCGATGGCACAACAGCAGGCCAGAACGTCCGCGCTCGAAGCGCAGCTGGCCCAGCTCTCGCAGTCATTTGAGCAGAGCAAAACCACTTTCAGCCAGCAACTGCAGAAGAAGGACGCTGAAATCCAGCGCCTCAGCGAGCAGATGCAGACGAAGCCGGGTGCCACCGGCAGCAACGAACAACCCTCCGGACAGCAGCCACCTCCTGCTGCCGCAGACGGCACACCACTGCCGGGTCCCGTTGCTGCCGGTCAGGCCAGACTCCCCCAGTACACTGTAACCCCTGCGACAGGCACACCGGCCGCCACCGGTCCTGCCAGTACCCAGGGCGCCGGATTCTATCCGGGCGGCAGTGGCAATCGCATGAACGGGGGAATGCAGAAAACGTCATTCAGTTATGAAAGCCTGAAAAAGAAAGCCACAAAGCTGCCCTGGATATCGTCCGGCTCCTTCTCGGAAGCCGTGCTGATTGAAGGTGTTGACGCCAACGCCAGCGTCACCGGTCAGCAGGACTCCAGACCCGTGACCATCCGCCTGCGGGGCAAAACCACCATGCCGAACAACAAGCAATTTGACCTGGACGGCTGTTTTATCGTGGGCGAGGCCTGGGGGGATATTTCCAGTGAGCGCGGTAACGTGCGGACTCGCTCCATCGCCTGCAACCTGAAAAACGGCAAGGATATCGACATGGAATTTGAAGGCCATGTCAGCTGGCAGGGCAAGTATGGCATCAAGGGCACACCCGTCATGCGTAACGGAAAAATTATCGGGTATGCCGGTGCGGCCGGTTTCCTGTCAGGGATTGGCGAGGGCGTCAAGTCAGCTGCCACGCCATCTGTCGGACTGGGGGCAACCGCGAACGTCAGTGCCGGGGATGTGTTAGGGCAGGGCCTGGGCGGCGGGGGCAGCAAAGCAGCTGAAACGCTGAGCCAGTACTGGATTAAGCGCGCCGAGCAGTATCACCCCATCATCGATATCGGGGCGGGTAATGCGGTCACCGTGGTGTTCCAGAAGGGCTTCCAGCTCGAAACCCGTCAGGATATGGAGGAAGCGAAAGTGCTGGCCGAGGCACAGAAAGCCGGCCAGACCGCACAGAATGCTGTCAGCGGAAACACTGCCCAGGCTGTCCCGGCGTCCTCAACCTCCACGACCTCTGTCGGCAACATCGATCCGGATGAAGTCATGCGGCAGGCGCGTGGCCTGAAGATGGGTGACACCATTAACTGAGGCTGAAAGCATGAATGATGAATACAACATCACGATTCTTCGCAAGACTGGCAGTGATATTCAGAAATGGGAACGCAACGCCTTCACCCCCCGCCAGATAAGTTTTTATGTGGTGCTCTTTGTGCTTGTCATGCCATCCGTAGCGGGGGCTAATCATCTGCCTGTGTTTGTAGGGGGGATTGTGGGGACAGTGGCAGGCGTCATGTTCCTTATTCCTGGATGGCGGAATGATACCTGGCCACGGGCAATGCGTCGGCGACTGTCACAGTACCGGCCCCGTAACAAGGCAGCCTGGCAGCACTTTCAGGAGACCATTGAACGGAAATTGCGTATGGACCCGGTCGACTTGCGGGCCTGGTATGAAAGCGAATGCATGACCGTCTTTCACCCGGAAAAAGCAACGCCGCAGACTCAGGCGAATACGCCGGATAAGGCAGAGGAGCTGCCATGAACCGTTATGCAGTGCACACCCTCATGCTCGTTACGCTGGCTCTGCTCGTCTCCCTGGTGCTGATGGTCAGTGCGACTAAAAGCGAAGCCAGGGAGTCTGGACTGACCTTGACGGCACAGTGCAGTTTTTCCTCCATAAGCACCAGGGGCTTAGCTAACTAACCAATGACTGAGCGATAACATGAAACCAAATGAAATTTCAGTAGTGAACGGGATAACGGGAAAAAAAGGCCTTCTAATTATCCTCACAGTTGCAGGAGTAATCCTTGCCCTGATAATTGGCCTTTTTTCTGTCTATACCGTAAATGAAGGTGAACGAGGCATCCTGCTCCGGAATGGTCGGGTGGTGGCCGTCGCCGGGCCGGGTATGGGCCTTAAAATTCCCTTCATTGAATCTGTGGAGAAAATAACAGTTCGTAATGAAGCAATGCTCTATGAGGGCATGAGCGCATACAGCCGTGACCAGCAACCAGCAAAGATGACTGTTTCCGTTAACTTTCATATTCCCCCTTCTGAAGTTGAGAAAGTTTATGCAGGGTACAGAACAGTCGAAGATATGAAGACCCGACTCATTGCCCGCCAGATACCCACTCAGCTGGAAAATGTTTTCGGACAATATACGGCTATCAGTGCAGTACAGGATCGCGCACGGCTTGTTCTGGACATACAGAATGAGTTGCGTAAGTCCGTAAAAGGTCCGGTCGTCATCGACACTGTGCAGATTGAAAATATCGATTTTTCTGACGCTTATGAAAAATCTATTGAAGACAGAATGAAAGCTGAAGTGGCCATAGCCACTCGCAGACAGAATCTCGAAACGGAAAAGATTCAGGCGCAGATAGCGGTAACTCAGGCACAGGCTACAGCTGACAGTAAACTGGCTGCGGCAAAGGCTGAATCAGAGTCTATTCGCCTGAGAGGTAGCGCGGAAGCCGAAGCCATCCGTGTTAAGGGAGAGGCTTTGAAAGATAATCCGTCTCTTGTAAGCCTCACCACAGCCGAACGCTGGGATGGGAAACTTCCAGCTTCGATGATTCCGGGAGGCAGCGTCCCCTTCATTTCTGTTAAGTAATCCAATTCACTGAAAATACCTCCTCACATACCCCATAACCGGAGTCATCCATGCATAAATTACTGGGTGCTGCACTGCTGTGCAGCGCGCTGACCGGCTGCGCCGGTATGAATTCAGATTTCGACTGTAATGCCACAGCCACCGATAAATGCCTGACCACCGCTGAGGCCAATGCCCTGGCCGCAAAGGGGAAAAGCATTAACGACATCGGTCAGGACACTGCCGTAAAAAAGCCTGCGGGTGAAACCCTGCCGGCACTGCGTAACACGGCGCCGGCGGTCAGTTCTTCCCGCCCCGTTTCTGTCGCAGCAACCGGTGTCATCGCCCCGCGCCCGATCGCCACCGTACCGTCACCGGTGCGCAGCACCCTGACCGGTCAGACTGCGCAGACAACCTCGTATGTGTCGCCGGCGAGCTCTGTCAGCGGCGCAGGGCGTGTGACCGTGCAGCGTATTCCGGACGCCACACAGCGCCTGTGGATTGCCCCGTGGGTCGACACCGACGACAACTTTCATCAGCCCGCCGTCGTGGAGTTTGTGAAAAACAAATCTCACTGGGATGAGGGGTTCCGCGTTATCGGGGAGGGCGATGAATGAGCCGCAAATCAGCACGGCAGGTCTGCCGGACCAGCAACGTTATCTGCACCGGGAAACCCGCTGCCGGTAAAAGCTTCCTGCTGTATTACACCCTTGTTGCGAAAGGCCTGGTGCAACCAGGCGATATCGCAGCCCAACTGCACCAGAATGAAAGGAATTAATAATGTCTGACTTTGTTGAAAGCATGATGGATTTGCTTAAAAAGGGCGGCCAGAAAGATGGCTCCGCGACGGCGAAAGCCAACCTGCAGCAGACCTGGGATTATCCTTCCCTGACGGCGGCCCTGCCGTGGCGTTATTACGATGACGCTAACGACATGTTTATCAATGCCGGCTCAGCGGGTTTTATCGTTGAAGCGGCTCCTCTGCCGGGCGCGAACGAGCAGGTGGTGGCCGCGCTGGATGACATGCTGCGCAAGAAGCTGCCACGCAAAACCCCGGTGACCGTCATCATGGTCGCCAGCAAGTGTGTCGGGGAGCGTATCTCGCGCGGCGTCAGCGCAGACATGTGGAAAGGCCCGATGGCCGCACATCTCAACCGCATTACCCGCGCGTTCTGGGAAAAATCAGCGGTGGAGGGACTGGCCAATGAACGGGAGTATCCGCTTTACCTGCGAAATTACCGGTTATTTATTGTGTACGGCCGTAAGGCTCGTCACTTCACCCCGAAAATAACGGATGAACTCAAGCAGATCCGCAATACCATCCGCGTGTCACTGAACGCCGCGCGTATCGACTCAATGAACACCACAGCAAACGACTTCCTCTCGCTCATGCGCGAGCTTGTTAACTACCGTTCAGAACAGGTCATGCCGGCCGGTGAGGAGTGGAATACCGAGGAGGAAATGAACCGTCAGGTGGTCGATCAGGGTATCGATATCAAGGTTCGCCCGTCACATATCAGCCTGGCGCTGCCGGACACCATCATTGAAAAGCAGATGCGGGATAACGCCGGTAACGCAACGGAAGTCCGGCAGACCCGCGTGGCGGCCTCATCGTGTCGCGTGGTGAACATGCAGCTAACCAAAAACCCGACGCGGTTTGCGCTCTGGCAGGGCGCTGACAACCTTCAGAACCTGCGCTTTCCTGACCTCGGCATCCCCTGTCCCTTCATGCTGACCTGGACCATCGAGCTGGAAGAGCAGACCCGGAGCCAGGGTGAGGCGCTGCGCAAGAACATGGATCTCGGCAAGAAAGCCAGCTCGGCCTACGCCATGCTTTTTCCGGGGGTAAAAAAACAGGCGGAAGAGTGGCGGAAAATGCAGATGGAGCTGGGCACCAATGAGGTGTCCCTGTGCCGGTATTATTTCAACCTCACCCTGTTCACGCCGGATAATGACGCGGATGCGCTGTCCTGCGAGCTGGCCGCCGTTAACGTCTTCCGTAAAAACGAGCTGGAGCTGACCACTATCCAGTATCAGCAGATGCGTAACTGGCTGGCCTCCATGCCGTTCATGATGCAGGAAGGGATGTGGGAAGACCTGAAAGCCACCGGCGCCACACTGCGCGCCAAGAGCTGGAATGCCGTCAACCTGATGCCGGTGGTGGGTGAACGTCACCTGTCACGGCGCGGCATGCCGCTGCCGACCTACCGCAACCAGACTGCTTTCTTCGACATGTTTGATGAGGCGAACGGCAGCACCAACTCGAATATTGCGGTGACAGGCACGTCCGGGGCGGGAAAATCGTTTCTCGTTCAGGGGGTACTGCGTGATGTCCTGAATTCTGGCGGATTTGGCTGGGTCATCGACATGGGCGACAGCTACAAAAACTACTGTAAGCAGGCCGGGGGCGTCTACCTCGACGGGGCCGAACTGCGCTTTAACCCGTTTGCCAACATCCGTGATATCCGGGTTTCAGCAGAGGGGATTGTACGGCTTCTTGCCGTACTGGCCAGCCCGACAGAGGCGCTGGACGGCGTCTGTGAAGCCATCCTGCAGAAAGCCGTGACCGAGGCATGGGAGAGTAAAGGGAACAGGGCGCGCATCGATGACGTCCATGCCTATCTCACCAGCCCGGAGGTCAACAACGCGTTTCAGGAACGACCAACGATTGTGGCCCGTCTTGCCGAGCTGGCACTGTTACTGGAAGCCTACTGCAGCTGGGGTTCATACGGGGAATACTTCAACGCAGAGAAGCCGACGCTCGACGAAGATACGCGCTTCGCGGTGCTGGAGATGCTCAGTCTGGAAAATAAACCGAAGCTGCTCAGTGCTGTCCTGTTCTCGCTCATTCTGGCGATTCAGGAAAAGATGTATCACAGCCCACGTAACATCAAAAAAGTGGCCATCATCGATGAGGCCTGGCGACTGCTCGGTGGCTCTAACCCGCACGCTGCCGCCTTTATTGAGACCGGCTACCGTACCGTGCGGCGTCACAGGGGCGCATTCATCACCATCACCCAGGGTATCAAGGACTTTACCGCCAGTAAGCAGGCCGAAGCGGCCTGGAACAACAGCGCAACCAAAATCACCCTCCTGCAGGATGCAAAGGCCTTCAAACAGTATCTGGCGGAATATCCCGATCAGTTCACTGAAATAGAAAAAGAGGTCATCAAGTACTTCCAGCCCGCCATCGACACCGGCTACAGCTCGCTGTTGATCACGATCGGCGAGCGCAGTTCGTTTCATCGCCTGTTTGTCGACCCGGTCACGCGCGCCATGTTCAGTTCGCGCGGCGAGGACTTCGCGTTCATGCAGGAAGAGCAGAAAAAAGGGGCCAGTTCCGAAGAGGCAGCATACCGGCTGGCAGGCATCAAATATGGTCAGGAACTGGCGGAGCTTGAGGAATGGGCGAAAAAAGCTTGAGTGATAACAAACCTTATGACGCGGAGGTGGTGCGTGACGGTGTGACGCTGGCGGGCAGTATGGCGTCGCGCTGGCCGAAGCTTCTGGCGTGCGGTGCGGGCGCGCTGCTGATTGTGACCGGCATTGCCTGGGGCATGGCCAGACTGGTAACTCCGCAGGTGGTGACGTTCGACATGAAGGGCACGATGGACATCTTCATCCAGCAGTCTGCGCAGCAGAAACTCGATGAGGCGAGGGCGAAAGCCCTGGTCAGTCGTTTCAACCAGGCCATGATCGACAGCCTGGCCGCATGGCAGCAGAAGCATAACGCTGTGATTCTGGTGCAGCCGGCCGTGGTGAGTGTGCAGCCTGACATCACCCCCGCAATCCGCAACGATATCGCGGCGCGGATGCAGTCTCCTGGCGGGGAGGTGAAATGAATCTGACCCGCTGTCTGGCCGTGATGCTCCTGGCGGGCATCACGGCAGGTGCCGGGGCAAAAGACCTCGGCACCTGGGGGAATGTGTTTGAGCCGCAGGAGCAGGACATGCTGGTTTTTATCCAGAAGCGCCTGCAGTCGATGGAGCAGAGCGGTGAGCTGAACCAGCTGCGCAACGAGGCGGTTGAGCGCGTTAAGCGTAACGCCGTCAGGCCGCCGCCCGTTGCCGGCCTGACGCCTGCCGAAAAGTACCGCACCTTCAGTTATGACCCCACCTTCACCGTCAACGAAACCATCACCGATATGCAGGGCAATATCATTGCCCGCAAGGGCGATCAGGTGAATCCGCTTGACCGGGTGCCTTACAGCCAGACGCTCTACTTTCTCGACGGCGACAACCGCGACCAGGTGGCCTGGATGAAGCAGCAGCTGGCCGGCGCGACGGATTTCAAAATCATCCTGGTGAAGGGAAACATCAAAGAAACCAGCGATGCCCTGAACGAGCGCATCTACTTCGATCAGGCCGGCGTCCTGACAACGAAATTCGGTTTTGAGCACACCCCGGCGCGTATCACGCGTGACGGGCGGGTACTGAAAATTGAAGAAATACCTTTACCGGAGGTGAGTCAATGAATGGCACTTATTTTCTTATAGCTTACACCGTGTTGTTGACACCGCTGCAGGTATGGCTCATTGCCCGTATGGTCAGGGAAGAGGACCGTCGGCTGTCGATATGTGCCTCAGTGATTACGTTTCTTATCCAGTGTGTTGTTATTGCGATTCTCTGGAAAGACATCACAGCAAAACCCGTTCTCTTTATGTTGTCGTATATGTTTTGTCAGACGCAGGTCATTTTCCAGATGAATACAGTGAGGGGATGGGGACCAAAAGATGTGTCCAGGCGTCCGCAACCTGCACTGTTCTCAGTCGTTAAGAATTCTCTGGTGTACGTCGTACCCTGGTGGCTTATGACCGGTTTAATGTTCAGGCAGCTACCCTGGTAACCAAAAATCCAGCGCTCTTGTAAGCCCTCTTTTATTTCTGCCCGTGGTGACAACATGAATGTAACTCACTCGAACAGCAGTACCGGTCCGGTACCTGCTAAGCCGCTGCGTGTCAGCGGCAATCAACTGAAAGAAATCTATCCTGAACTTGATGGCTGGGCCAGTCATCTCGTGACCAAAGCCTTTGTGGGCTGGCAGCGCGCCACCGGCGTGATCGTCAAGGAGGCAGAGAAGCGCGATGAGCGGTTCACGGACTTTCTGATCAACGCCTTTCTCGATAAACAGCGGGAGAGCCGCGCATGAAACCCATACTCATTGCCTTACTGTTCCTGCTGATGTTGGGTGTGGGGTTACCCGCGAGCGGAGTCCAGGTCTTTAACCGTTGGGCGCTGCTTATGCTTGCCTGCCTGTTCCTGTTGCTGGGCATAATGATTTACATGAGTCGCCAGCGCTCAGGAAAAGAAAAGGCCTGGCGCTATGGCACCCCTGTTGAAGCGTCGAAAAACGAGACGCTGACCGATCTCAGCACGGCCATTTATCTCTGGCAGGAAGGCGGCCTCAGTTCGATGCTCCGGATGCTGGAAAGTCTGGAGCGCGCGCTTGATGACGCCGGTTATGCACTGACGAGGGAGACCGGGCAGCTGCCCGGAACGCTGTCGATGCAATCCATGCCATCCGCTGACCGGCAGCAGATTGCCGCCGCCCTTGTCCGTGACCGGGAGCAATACTGGGCACCGGCGCAGACGGAGGAGATGGTGACGGACATTGTCCGGCAGAGCCAGAAAACCGGCTACGGCGAGAGAATGCTGGAAGAGCTGCTCGAAAACCTTCGCAAGCGTGGCTGGCGCTTACAGCGGGCTGCGACACCGGAAAAACCCACGACGCCGATGTTCTGGCAGCTGATGTTGGACGTGGAGGCCGATGAAGGCGTGCCGTATGCCAGTATCTCCCGGGCGCTGGGCCGTATCGGCAGCACCTGGCGGGAAGACCGCTCACTCTTTTCGGTGGAAGCACAGACGGTCACCGGCGGGTTTGAGCACAGTGGTATCGCCGGCAATGACGCCTCACCCGTCCGGTGGTCCGCCACTACCCGTCTCTGTAACGACGGCGCGGGCTTCTTTCCGCAGACCGGCATGATGGTGTTGCCCCCGGCGTTACTCGAGATAAAGGACGCTGCGCCAGCTCCGGGGCGTTTTGTTGCCCGGATCATCGTCCAGGGGACGGCTCAGGATGACCGGGGCACTATGGCCAACCTGCTGCAGAAGGCGATTTTTAAAATGAACTGCGGGAGCGCGGAGGACGTTGAAGTTAACGGTGATGCGGGTTACGGATTCACGGCGCACGTTCCTGAAACCATGTACAAAACAGCCTGAAAAGGTGGACCCATGCTTAAAGACCCTGAACGGAGCGGGGCACACAGATTGATCATCTCTTCCGTCAGACATAACGCGGATTCCGATGCCTGTCTGAAAGAGATCCTCGGCGAAAACCCGCTCTACAAAACCTCTGTAGTCATCCGCGCCGCCATTCTGGGGCTGCGCCGGATGGACAAAACCGCGCGTGAGCAGCTGATTATCGAAGCCGCGCCAAACGACTGATTTCCCCTTTTATCCGCCCTCCCGCCGTCCGGTGGCCGTGGCATACCCCGCTGAGGCATAACATGAACCTTCCTGAATCTGTCGGGCCGGTGCCGGTTGTCCGCACACCTGACGGCTACTGGTGCCACCCCGCACTGACTGCATTTTACCGTGACCGGGACTGCGTCCCGCAGGCTGAATATGACCACTGGCTGGTCAGCAATGGCCTGGAGGACACCCTGGTCTGTCTGGATGCCGATGATGACACGCCGGCGGCGCAGGCATATGCACGCAACGCCGATATTTCATACTGGACGCCGCCCGTACCTGCAGGTGAGGGCTGGTTTACCGGCGCGATATTCGACGACGAGGATTACGGTCCCGCCTGTATCTGGCTGCGCCGCCGGGAGGTGCCATGCGACGCAGGCTGAGGGCGGTCTTCTTTCTGCTCGGTATTGTCCTTACCGGCACGGCACTGCCCGTGTCATCCGCCAGTAATGCCGAGGAAGGACGCTGGGTGAACCCCATCACGGACGTGTGCTGGAAGTGTCTGTTTCCCATGACGCTCGGCAACATAAAACTGGCCTCCGGGCCACAGCCTGACACCAGTAACCCGTCCAGTCCGCTGCAGATATGCCCGGTCGGGGTGCTGTACCGCGTCGGGCTGGCCATTGGTTTCTGGGAGCCGATGGCCATGACGGACGTGACCCGCGAGCCGGGCGTGATGGTCAATATGGGCGGATTTAAAATCGATCTGGGGCGTACCGGGACCGGAACGGCCGGACAGAGCGACAGACCCGCTGCCGGCGCGTTCTACCATGTTCACTGGTACAAATACCCGCTGATATGGTGGCTGAATATCATCACCAGTATCGGCTGCCTGCAGACCGGGGACATGGATATCGCCTACCTCTCCGAGGTCGATCCCCTCTGGAATGACAGTACGCTCTCGATGCTGATTAACCCGGAGGCCGCGCTCTTCGGCAACCTGGTGGCTCAGGCCGCCTGTTCGGCAGATGCCGCTGCCGCATCCGCCGGCCTGCCGCTGTCGCCGCTGTTCTGGTGCGCCGGGGCGCAGGGGTCGATGTATCCCCTGACCGGGTATACCACCGGGGAGTTTTCACCGCTGGAGACGTCAGTTCTGGTGACCGAGCGCATGGCGTTCAAAATGCACCGGGAAGGGCTGGTCTGGAACTCGATCGGTGCCAACAACGCCGTCTGTAACCAGTACCCGTCCCCCATTATTCCCAAAGAGCGCTGGCGCTATCAGATGGTGAACATGCTGCCGGAGGCGTCAAACTGCCACCCGTTCGGGGCCAGTACGCAGCTCTGGGGCACGTCCCACAACGCCCCGTCGTCGAAGAAAAACTTCGGGTATCTCCTCTGGCGTAAACGTAACTGCGTCTTTCTCTGAGGTCTTCCATGAAAAATACTCTTTTCCGGGCGCTGCTTGCCGGCAGCCTGGTGCTCTGCCATTGCGCCGCAGCCAGTGAGCAGGCTGACGTTTCCGCCCGTGACCGGGCGTGGATGAAACAGCAGCAGGATAACTTACAGGCATTCAAGGACACGCTGTCCGGGCAGACGATGACGCTGCCGGCGCAGCAGCAGGACCTGATGTCGCGTCTTCAGCAGGGGATCGCAGCAGAACATCCTGACGGTGAGAAAAAGACCTTTCCGGCCATTTACTTTGTCAGCCTGGGGCTGCCGCGTGAAGGCCTGGTGCCGATGCTGAAGGATGCTCACCGCCTGAACATCCCGGCCACCCTGCGCGGGCTTCGCAACAATGATTTCCGCCAGACCGCGGCGGCCATGTTTGAGCTGGCAAAAGAGGACAAGGACATCGGCGTCCAGATAGATCCGACGCTGTACAGCGACTATCACATCACCGCTGTACCCGCACTGGTTGTCACCTGTCCGGGCCATTACGACGTCATTCGCGGCAGTCTCCCGCTGCAGCAGGCACTGGAGAAGGTGGCATCTGACGGTGACTGTGCCGCCACGGCACGCCAGCTGCTGGAGGCCGCCCGATGAAACCGGTCATTTTTCTTCTGGCACTGCTTGCCAGTGGTCTGGTCCGTGCGGATGCGAATCAGGATGCATGGAGTGCCGGGGCCGGCTTTGGTAAGGGACAGGCCTCACAGGGCACCTCGTCCCTGAAAAACCCCGGCACGGTGCAGGGCAGTATTCCGGGGTATACCGCCAGCCCGCCCGAAACGGGCTACTACGGCGGCGTGTCCGGCGGCGACGGTGGCCTGAACAGTAAAGGCCAGCAGGCGCTGCAGAACAGCGGGGCCGGGCAGGCCGTCATCGATGCCGGCACGAAAAACCCGCTGCCGGTGATTGACCCGAAAGCCCCCTTCATCACCGCCGGCAAGAACGCGGAAGGCGCTGCTGACAATATCGTCAACGGCACCGGTAATCCGCAGCAGTGTCAGCCGGGCACGGTCACCAAATCCGTGTTCGACAAATACACCTGCGAGCGGGATGTGTGGGTGAACCAGAGCTGTAAACGCAGCGCGACCGTTGAGGTGGATGGCAGCGGCACCACCTGGGAAACACAGACGGTGGAGTATGAAATGAGTCAGCAGCCGGTGCAGGAGATCAACGGCATGAATATCGTCACCATTGTGCCGACCGTCACCGGCGAGATTGTCCGCGCCACATACACCTGGTCAGACCGGTTAGGGAACAAGCCGCGCTTTTACATGAACATCTCTGTCCTGGGGGCGGAAATCCCCTGGCACAACAAGGGCAGCGCGCAGGATGTGGCGTTCACCCCGGTTCCCGCCACGCTGACGGCCGGCGTGGCGTTCACCTCAAAACATCAGCACAGTATTCACTCCGGATCAGGCAGCCAGACCTTCAAGAACCGGCATGTGCAGCTGAAAATCTCCCTGGTCATCCGGGTGAAAAAAACCAGCAGCGTACCGAAAGTGGTCTGGCGTGAAACCTGCGGCTTCGACAGGAACGGTGCCGTCCCGGTTTCCAGCGTCTGCACCGTGCCCGGCGGTAACCGCCCCGTGGTAATCGACGGCGAGACGCAGCAGGTTTACAGCGACTGCTGGGAGTATGAAGACCAGTACCTGCAGAAAACCGGCTCGAACGGCACCTGCGCTTCGCTGATGAATAACCCCGCCTGCACCGTTACCGGAACGCAGTGCCAGACCGGCACCGGCGCGTACTGTGAGCATGAGGTGGTGAACTACGAGTGCCAGCGCAACTTCTCCTCCACCGGGCTTATCTGCGGCGGGACGTACTTCTGTAAGTCCGGGAACTGCAGTGACACCGATGGCGCGGGTGACAGCGGGTTTGATACCGCCGTGGCCAAACTGGCCGGTCTCGCCTCGGCCGCCGCCGATGTGAAGGACGATCAGATAAATGTCAAAGCCTTCACCGGTAAGGCGATGAGCTGTCGTAAGGCGTTTGCGGGCTTCTCCAACTGCTGCAAGGACAGCGGCTGGGGGCAGGATGCGGGGCTGTCCGCCTGTAATGACGATGAGCTGGCGCTGGGGAAAGCAAAAGCGAAGAAAATCACCGTCAGCGTGGGCGAACGCTGTGACCATGAAGTGCTCGGGCAGTGCGTGCAGAAAAGCAAAGTGTACTGCGTGTTTGACGGCAAGCTGGCGCGCATCATCCAGGAGCAGGGACGACGCGATCAGCTGGGTGTCGGTTTCGGCAGCGGCAGCAGCCCCGACTGCGGCGGCATCACCGTTCCCCAGCTGCAGGGCATCGATTTTGACCGGATCAACTTCGCTGACTTCTACGAGTACCTGATGGCTAACCAGAAAGTCCCCAGTTCGTCGGTGATGGTGCAGCAGGTGAAAGACCGCATCGCCGCGCAGGTGAAACAGACAGGAGGCACAAAATGATGCGCCGCTGTATTTCCCTGTTGCTGATGCTGATGGTACTCCCGGCATTCGCTGAGGAGATTGTCACGCCGGCAACGCCGTTCACGGGATGGTCCTGGTACAACGAGCCGAAAAAAGCCCCCGCGTCGCCGCCGGTTCAGCCTCAGCCCCAGAAGCCGCGCGTGCCGGACCTGAGCAAAATGACGGCGCAGGAGCAGGCGAAGGTGCTGCGTCAGTACACGATGGAGGCGCTTAACCGCGCCATCCTGTACCCGACGCGGGAGAACACGGCCACGTACCTCAAGTGGCAGAAGTTCTGGACCGACCGCAGCAGCATGTTCAGCCAGTCGTTTGCCGCCGCGCAGCTGACGCACCCGGAGCTGGACTACAACCTGGAGTTCCCGCACTACAACAGCATGGCACCGCTGGTACAGTCCCGCGATCAGGCGCAGCGTCAGGAGGCGATTGCGAAGATGGGGCAGCAGTACGGGCTCTTTTACTTCTACCAGGGCAGTGACCCGATCGATGCGCAGATGGCCGGTGTGGTGGCCGATTTTGCGAAGATTAACCATCTGTCCCTCATTCCGGTCTCGGTTGACGGGCAGGTGGCACCGTCGCTTCCGGACAGTCGCCCGGACAACGGGCAGATACAGGCCATGCGTATCACGCACTTCCCGGCACTGTTTCTGGTTGACCCGCGCAGCCGCAACTTCCAGCCGCTGGTCTACGGCTTCATGACCCAGGATGACCTGGCGAAGCGCTTCCTGAATGTCTCCACCGGCTTTAAACCCAACTTCTGAGGAGTCTCCCGTGAATAAAATCCGGATCGCCGGAAATATTTTGTCGGGGCTTCAGGCGGTGTTTTTCTGCTTTATCACTGCCCCCGGCATCTTACTGCTGGCACTGGTGCTGTCCGTTCCGTCGCCGTCGGCGTTTTTCGTCAGCGCGGCGAGAACGTTCAGCGAGACAGTGCCCGTGACACCCGCACACCCTGTCAGCCATGACTGCGCGGTGGTGCCGCTGGACGACCCGTGGCCGCGACCGTGTCTGCAGCCCGCCACGCCTGAGTCAGATTTCATCCTGAAGGGCGATCGGTTCCTGGTGAAATTTTACCTGCTTATCGCGCTACTGAATTTTCCCGTGTGGTGCCTGTTAAACATGCCTTCATCTGTTAACCGGCGTGAAGGTCACTGACCCTTTCTTCTGAGGATTACCCATGAGTACATACCGTGCTGCCCGGAGCCTGCGCGCCTGCTGGCGTGCTGCCTGGTTCAGTTTAGTCACCGCGCCGTCACTGGTTCTGTTCCTCCTTTTTATGCTGCTTACGTTCAATAACTCTGTTACCGGTACGTTTCTGGATGCCGCCCGCGATCTGGTCGTGGACGCCCCGCCCGGAAAAATATGGGGTTGTGCACCGCCCCTCAGCACGCCCGTTGAAAAGGTTATGCCACAGGGGAACGGTATCGCTGCAGCGCCGCCGGACGTCAGGTGTGAGCGCGCGGCCGTTGATGCCATTGCTTGGCAGAAAAATGTGGATCGTCTGATACGCATTTTGGGCAGTAAGCCTGGCGTTCCGGAGGCCGCTGAGTGGGCAGGCCGGAAGGTGAAATCATTGCGTAAGACTTTGCAGGAGAAGGAATAGCACCATGAAACCATTGTCCCTCTGAGATTCAACTTTCAGCTGACACCGCCCTGCATGCACTGAGTGCCGGTCGGTGTGCTGTCTGTTTCTCCTGTTCAACACTCATTTCGTTACCTGCTAAACGAGGCATTTCATGAAACTTCCTCAATGGTTTTCCTGGATACTGGAAAACTCGCTCCTGTTTTTCTTCTTTTTGCCTGCCGGACTGATGCTCAGTATCTGGCTGTCTGAATACGTTTCATATGCACTGACCGATACCGCCACTCTCTGGCAAGTGCGTGATGCCTACGCTGAGATGTGCCCTGTCAGCCATTCGGGGTGTCTTGCTCCAGAAGTGGTCGTGCCCGTCACCGTGTCAGAAAATATCAGTGCCGTCCTCATTACAGTGAAAAAACAACGCCTGTGGGTGCCGTTATGCGTCATCGAAGCACTGCTGCTTGCCGGCGGCCTCATTCATCTTCTGATGGCAAAGAAGAATAAAAAAACGGCAGAGGTGAAATGATGAAAGCGTTCTCCCTGTCTGAGATTGTCGTCATTTTCTTTGCCGGCATCATGTTCAAGTGCCTCAGCGATATCACCGGGGCATACCCCTGGCTTACCCAGTTAATGTGCCTGTGGGGAGGCTATCTCCTGATGGCGCTCTCTGCGCTGCTTCTGGCCGGTAACAGGTGGTGGCACTGGCGACACCGCCATGATGTTATCCCGGAGGTGCAGGATGAAAAGTAATGCCCTGACCGCGCTTTTACTGCTGTTTCCCCTGCTGGCCAGCGCCGGTGCGCGGGATGAAATTGCTGCCCTCGATGCGGCAAAAATCACACAGCAGCAACCCGCGACAGAGACGCCGGTAAAACCGGCCGACCCGCAGAGCCTGATGCAGCTGCCTGACGGCCGCCGCGTCAACATGGCGGATTACGCGGTGGTCGTCTTCATGCAGGCACACTGCCAGTACAGCGCGAAGTTTGACCCTGACCTGAAGAGCTGGGCCGACCAGCACAATATCCGGGTGTATCCCTACACGCTGGATGGCGGCGGCGATGCTGCGTTTCCGGTGCCGCTGATTCCTCGCAAAAGCGATCCGGTTCTGCCCCTGGCGGATGAAATCATGACGTTCTTTGGCAACGGGCTGCCCATTGCCACACCGACTGCGTTCATGGTTAACGTCCACACCCTGCGGGCCTACCCGCTGACGCAGGGGGTGATGGATATCGGCACGCTGGAAAGCCGCTACGCCAGCCTGATTCAGGCTGATATGGACCAGATTGATCCACAGTCACTTCCCCCGCTGCCGGCAAACGCGCAGGTAACGCCTCAGTAATACACACGGAAAACAGAATGACTACAACACCGTATGCTTCACCGCGTACCGGTCGCGCATGCCTGCAGGACAGCAGGGCGTTTCCGGTCGACGATCCACGCGATGCCCGATTTACGGATGCTCAGCAACTGAAGGAGTGCGCGTAATGAACAGGCTCAGAACAGGGTTAATTGCTGTTATGAAGATCATGATGAGCGACGAGCCGGGAAAAGTCGCCACAGAGAAAGCCTTCTGGCGACTGCTGAGTGCGGCGATTTTTCTGCTTGTCGTGCATGTCGTTTACCTGCGATGCACCGGCCTCACACTGGAAACGCTGATGTCACTGTGCCCGGATGTGACGCGCGGCGAGCAGTTTACGCTTTCCATCCTCATTCACTACCCGGACTACATGGTGCTGTCGTTTCTGATCGGGGTTCTGGTGCTGCTCTGCCTCAGTGTCCTGGTGATGGCGGCCAGAGAATTCGCCGGCGTGCTTCACCGCCGTCTCACACGTCAGCCCGCTGTGCAGGAGAATATCCATGATTAAGCCTCTCCTGACGGCAGCAGCCGTCTTCCTGACCGGCATGGTCATCACACCCGCACAGGCTGACGTGAACGGCGATCTCAACGGCTTCTTTGGCAGCCTCGGCTACAGTGGCAACGTCACCCAGGCGCAGGCGTGGCAGGGGCAGGCCGCCGGGTACTTCACCGGCGGCTCGGTTTACCTGCGCAACCCGGTCAAGAACGTCCAGCTTATCTCGATGCAGGTGCCGTCCCTGAACGCCGGCTGCGGCGGTATCGATGCCTATCTCGGCTCCTTCTCCATGATCAGCGGTGAAGAAATTCAGCGCTTCGTGAAGCAAATCATGAGTAACGCCCAGGGCTACGCCTTCGACCTCGCGCTGCAGACGATGGTGCCGGAGCTGAAGCAGGCAAAGGACTTCCTGCAGAAGCTGGCCAACGACGTCAACACCATGAACATGAGTTCGTGTCAGGCCGCGCAGGGCATTATCGGCGGTCTGTGGCCGGTCACCCAGGTCTCCCAGCAGAAAATCTGCCAGGACATCGCTGGCGAAAGCAACATGTTCGCGGACTGGGCAGCCTCCCGTCAGGGATGCACCGTGGGCGGCAAGAGTGACAGTGTGACGAGCCGTGCCAGCGACAAGGACAAGGATCAGGTCCTGAAAAACAAAAACCTTATCTGGGATGCCCTCAGCCGCAACCGGCTTTTTGACAACAACCGCCAGCTGAAAGAGCTGGTCATGAGTGCTGTCGGCTCCATCATCTTTAATAAGGAAGGGCAGGTAACCATCCTGACGCCGCTGGTTGATAACCGCGACCTGGTCAAGGTGCTGATGCGGGGCGGGACTGCGAAGGTGTATGGCTGCGATGAAGAGTCGGTATGCCTGACGCCGGTGGTGGTGAGCATCAACGTTCAGGAGCAGAACGGGCTGGTCACGCTGGTGAAAAACCTGATGCTCTCGATGCAGTCGAAACTGGTCAATGACACCCCGCTGTCGGATCAGGAAAAGGGCTTTGTGAACACCACCTCTGTGCCCGTGCTGAAGTATCTCACCAACGCCCAGAGTATGGGCCAGAGTGCGACATATCTGTTGCAGGTCAGTGACTTCATTGCCCAGGACCTGATGATTCAGTACCTCCAGGAGCTGGTCAAGCAGGCCTCGCTATCGATGGCCGGGAAAAACTGGCCAGAAGAAGCGGCCTCAAAACTGCGCGACAACGTACTCCATGCTCAGGGACTGCTGGCTGACATGAAACTCCAGTCAGCAGCTGACCAGAATGCGCTGGACGGCATCGACCGCAACATGCAGTACCTGCAGCAGCAGGTCTCAACCATCGTTTCCGGCTCATACCAAAGCAACTACAAGTGGGGGAATCCCTGATGCTTGAAATCTATACCATCTACGGTGGCGGGATGTGGAAGTCTGCGTTTGACGCAGTCGTCGGCATCCTCGGCACCGGGACCTGGAGCACCCTGCTGCGTATCGCAGGTACTTTCTCGGTGCTCGGCGTGCTGGCAACGTTCACCAAAAGCCGTAACCCGATGGTGTTCGTGCAGTGGCTGGCGATATTCATGCTGATCACCTCTGTGCTGCTTGTGCCGAAGCGCTCGGTTCAGATTATTGATATCACCGATCCGGCGGCCGTGTGGGTGACCGATAACGTGCCGGTGGGGCTGGCCGGCATTGCCTCGGTGACAACCGGGATCGGGTACCGGGTTGCGCAGCTTTACGACTACATGATGGCGCGTCCGGACTCGGTGACCTACACCAAAACCGGCATGCTGTTCGGGTCCGGTATCGTGGCGGAAAGCAGCGACATCCAGACGCAGAACCCGGAGCTGGCGCAGATGCTGCCTGACTACGTGGAGAACTGCGTCATCGGCGATATCCTGTTGAACCACAAATACACCGTGAACCAGCTGCTGAACACCACTGACCCGCTGGGGCTTATCACCAGTAACCCCAGCCCGCTGCGGGGGATTTTCAAAACCACCTCCACGAACCGTGAGTTTCTGACCTGTCAGCAGGCTGCCTCACAGATCCAGACGCTCGCAGGCCAGGACAGTCAGCTGACCAGCCCGACCTTTTCCATGCTCACGCAGCGCATCTTCGGGAACCGGATGAACGGGGCGGTGATGCTGGCCAACGCGATGAACGAAAGTTACGGCTTCTTCTATGCCGGCGGGATGAGTGCGGCGCAGATCATGAAAAACAACGTGACTAACTCTGCCATCCGTCAGGGCATCCGCGGCTTTGCAGCCCGCTCATCGGACACCGCGAACCTGCTGAATCTGGCCACCGAAAGTGCGGCCACGAAGCAGCGCCTCAGCTGGGCGGCAGGGAGCACACTGGCCACGCGGCAGTTACCGTTCCTGCAGTCACTCATGATGCTGATCCTGGTCTGCCTGTTCCCGCTGGTCATCGCGCTGGCAGCGGCAAACCACAGTCTCTTCGGGCTGAACACCCTGAAGCTGTATATCGGCGGGTTTCTGTACTTCCAGATGTGGCCGGTGATGTTTGCCATCCTCAACTACGCCGCGACATTCTGGCTGCAGACAAAGACAGGGGGAACCCCCCTGGTGCTGTCCAACCGGGATGCGGTCGCGCTCCAGCACTCCGATGTCGCCAACCTTGCCGGGTACTGCGCGATGTCGATTCCGGTGCTGTCGTTTTTCCTGACCAAAGGGGCGGCGGCAATGGGTTCGCAGCTGGCAGGCAGCGTGATGAGCTCGATGGCGTTTGGCTCTGCCGGCGTGGCCTCCACTACCGCAGACGGCAACTGGTCGTTCAATAACATGTCGATGGACAACCTGAACCAGAACAAGATGGACACCAATATGGTGCAGCGTCTGGGACAGCAGACCTGGCAGGCAGATAACGGCTCAAGCCACACCCTGACCTCCAGTGGACAGAATGTGATCGACGGCTCCGGTGCCATGTCCAACCTGCCGGTGAATATGCGTCTCAGCCAGCTTGCAAGCTCCGGCTTCCAGGAGCAGGCGCGCATGTCGCAGGTGCAGGCACAGACGGCGCTCGACGGCTACAACCACAGCGTCACCAGTGGCTGGTCACAGCTGGAGCAGGTGACCAGACAGTCGGGCAGCACGGAAAATATCAGCAATGGCAGTGAAAACAGCCAGGCCGTGAATGCCTCTCGCGGGGCGAACATGATGTTGTCAGCCGCAGAAAGCTATGCAAAGGCTAACAATATATCGGCACAGGAAGCCTATAACGTGCTGATGTCGAAGTCGATGGAAGGTAGTGCTAATGCAGGTGCAAGCGTCAAAATCAACAGCGGTGATCAGGCTCTCGGAATGGTTGGTAAATGGACCACGGGTGTCAGTGTTGAAGGGCATGGAGGAGTTGAGTTTAAAGGTGCAACTGGCAGTTCACATGGAACCCAGACAAACAATTCCAATACGTCAGATATGCGCCACGATAAGAACGGGCAAATGGTTAATGACTTCAAACAGGGCCTGGATATGGTTGCCAGCAGCCGTGTTAACGAGTCTGCGAGCCATTCCGAAAGTGCCGGCACCAGTAACGTTCAGCAGCTTGCTGCCACGCTTAGTGATGCGCAAAGTCAGTACCATCAGTTCACGACCAGTTCGACAAACAGCAACGAGTTCAGCCGCATGGCCACACTTGCTCAGAACGAGAGTGCATCGCTTGATACCAACTATACGCAGGAATTCGTGGACTGGGCTTCCAACCGCTACGGTGACAAGGCGCAGTCCATGCTGACCAGCGCCCCGACTGCGCGGGAGGCCGCGATGGAGTTTGTTAATGAACGCCTCAAGCCTGAAATTATGGGCGACTACGGGCAGGGGCGCAGCGATCTACAGAGCGGCAATGAGCACGCCGCCTTCAGCGGTGAGCACATCGTCCGCACCGCCGGTGAACCGCAGCTGCTTAATGCCGCAATGTCTTCGCACGGTGGACAGTCTGAAGGCGGTACATACAGCCCTGCATCCTCCGGCAATCAGCACTTTGCCAGCGAAAGCGGTAATCATTCTGTCAGCGGTGGTAATCATGCGGCAGGCAGCGAAACGGGTGGGCAGACACTGCAGGGTGGCAGCCAGACCTATCGCAATGAAAGTGGCAGTGCTCCGTTAACAACCGGGCCGCAAGCTGCAGGTAATGAAATCAGCGGTTACGGGAATACTGAGCATCGCAGTGTGTCAGGTGTTACCACTCCGGGCAGCCAAGCACGCGCGAATGGTTCTGAAGAGCCGGTTACGAACAATTCTTCAGGCAGATTCAGTGAGTCAGGCAGTAATGAGATACAACGTGGGGGCGGCAATAATACACCTCATCATAATACTGAGCAGCAGACGGGGCACAGCCAGTTAACGTCTCAGAATACAGGGGGGTCAGGCCATCAGGTACGCGGTAGCAAGGTGCCTGGTGAGGATATGCAGACAGCGTTCCAGCAAAATCAGTCACGGCTTCAGGAGCAGGCAGGACAGGGCTTTGCACCACAGGAAGAGATGCAGCAGCGCGTGGCAGCACAAAGATCTGCCAACGAGCAAAATATCAACAAATCTTCCGGGGAAATAGGCAAAAAACAATCCACTGTTCAGGCATCCAGTGATATATTAAAAGGAGAAGAATACAACGCGCAGAGTAAATTTGCTGAAGGCTATGAGGGTGAAAAAGGCCGCCAGAAGTTTATTTCACAGCAGGCTGATTCAGAAGAAGTTAAGGCCAAGCTTGAAGAGATGCGTAAGCAGGCTGATAAAGGAGATTAGCGATGGTAATTACACAAAACGATGTAAAGAATGATATCAACATGCTTATGCAGAGTATGGAAGATAAAGATCGCCCCATTGTATCTCCTTTGCACGCGCTGAAATTAGCAATGTTGTGGCCTGGGATATGTTTGGTGGGATATGCAATAGCAGTAGTGATGATGTTGTTGAACTTTACCATTCCTAATGATAACTCTCTCTTTAATACAGTGGATCCACTATTCCATTACATTGGAGGGAACCTCGCTTTTTCAGCATTGACGCTAGTTTTTGGGCTAGGGATTGGTGTTGGTTGGTATGGTCCAGCCTTAATATATTTATCTATACCTAAAGAAGTTAGAGCTAAATCCATACTTATCAACAGCCTAAAAAAAACCGCTTCAAAAATGGGAGTGTTTTTCATTACTTGTAATTTAATTCTGGCAGTTTTGGCTATATTTTATCGCGATGCTCTTTACGTAGCTCCGTTTTTGTTAGTGGTTACCTTTCTCATCACTCAAGGTGTTGTGAGTGCCGAACTCACAAGGTATGGATTGCCTTCGGCTATTACGAAGTTAGGAAAGCTTGTTCGTAAAATCTAAATCAATAATTGATTAACAAAGAAGCCATCTTAACAGGATGGCTTTTTTCATTGCTCAAACATCACCTGCCTTTCTAAGATCTATCGTCTAAATCTCTAAAATATATCCTCAAGTGGTTTTGCTTGAGGCTTTCAAAATATATCGGATTAAAGGATTTATAATGAAACTGAATAAAATTGCAGTTTGCGGTCTCGCTTTGTCTGTTTTTGCTCTCAGCGGCTGCGGTGCCATGAGCACTGCAGTTAAAAAGCGTAATCTGGACGTCAGAACGCAAATGAGTGAAACCATCTGGCTTGAACCTGCCTCTGAAAGAACGGTGTTTATTCAGGTGCGAAATACGTCGGACAAAGATATGTCGGGGCTGCAGACAAAAATTGCCTCAGAACTCACCGCAAAAGGGTATCAGGTGTCAGCCTCTCCGGACGCGGCGTATTTCTGGGTACAGGCGAACGTGCTCAAGGCCGATAAAATGGATTTGCGCCAGTCGCAGGGCTTCCTCAGCTCCGGTTATGAAGGGGCAGTGACGGGCGCTGCCCTGGGTGCGGGCATTACGGGCTATAACACCGGCTCCGCTGGGGCAACACTCGGCGCAGGGCTGGCTGCAGGCCTTGTCGGTATGGCGGCTGATGCGCTGGTCGAGGACGTCAACTACACGATGGTGACCGATCTGCAAATCTCGGAGCGCAGCAAGGCTGTCGTCACCACAGACAATGTGGCGGCGCTGAAACAGGGCTCCTCCGGTGTGAAGCTCCAGACCAGCTCAGAGCAGGGCAACCGGGCGAAATACCAGACCCGTGTGGTCTCGAACGCCAACAAGGTTAACCTCAAGTTTGACGAGGCAAAACCGGTGCTCGAGGCGCAGCTGGCCAAATCCATCGCCGGCATTATGTAACACCACTCCCCCTCCGGGCATCCTGCCTGACTTCTCTGTTAACAACGCCTTTCCGGTTTCGCCTTCCTGTCGCGCGCAGCGTCGTCGGGTGCATTGCCGTATCCGGAAGGGCGCAACATGATGAGGTGCAATAGTGTCTGTATATATCCCGTATCGCAGGCCGGGTGGCTCAGAAGACCTGCTGGCGCTGATTGCGCTGGAAAGCGATCTGGTTCATGCCCTGGCCATTATCCGCCTGTCCGGAAGCGTTGAAGAGTATGAGCGGCTGGCGCTTGCGCCGTGGTGGGCCGGATACGTTATGACCCTGGAGGGTCTGGACGCCAGTTTGTGGGACTCTGAAGCCTGCGCGGATGTGGCGTTGTCTGCCAGACATCTGGCCACTGAAATAGATGAACAGGCGTGGCGGACCGGCATCAGGGACGCAACGTATGAACTTAAACAGCAGGAGGAAGACCGGCATTACCTTTCAGTCTCATCGCCGTAACCCCTTTCTGCATGTCTTTCAGCCCGGCGCGTATGTGCCTTTCTCACCCACAGTGGATATTTCGCTTCCTCACCGGACAAACGGCTGCGCCGGTGTCCGGATTGCGGCGAGCGCTGCGGGTTTTAACGTCAACCTCAAGGAGAATTCTCCCGTGAACAAATCAGCCCTGAATAACGTTATTTCTGCCTGCTTTTTCCTCCTCATGCTTTCCGCATGGACTACGTGGCTCATGCTCCACTATGGCGCAGATGTGCTGCAGTGGATAATGGCAAACTCCACACTGTTCTCCCGCACCCTGGCACTCAGCACATGGCAACCCGAGTGGGGATGGACGAACCAGCTGAATCTGGTCTGCTGGCTGCTTATTTTCACGACCGGTGGTCTGCTGGCGTCATTGCTCACCAGTCTCGCGCTCCGCACGGTGAGTGATGTGCTGACGCTTCTCGCCAGACCACTTGTGACCTGGTCCCGCAGGGTATAGCCCTGAAACGCCGGAGGATGTCCCGTCATGATTTCAGAAAACCGACAACCTGACCTGTCCGGGTTACAGAGCCTGATCCATCTTGAGAGCGAGCTGCTGATGGCAGCTTCCTGGCTGAACGTATTCGGTTCGCCTGCGGATGAGAAGGACAAAACCCACATTGCATACTGGGTCGGCTACGCGTTCACCCTTTATGGTCTGGCATCCCGGGCGGGGCATTCACCCGGTTATGCAGAGGTGGCAGCCGCAGTCTGTTCTGCGGCGGCGAGCATTAACGAACAGGACTGGGAGGACGGATGCCATCAGGCAGAGTTTGAGCTGAGCCAGCTGGCATAGCGCGGTCCTCCCCCGCAGTACCAGGTTAATCACACCTGTTTCAACCTTTCTTCCCTGATAACGCACATCACCACACCGGTGATGCGATAACGGCCGGACAAAATCTATGAGCTTTAAAGGAAAAAACCTCACACAGGGCGGGCAGATGACCGCCTACCGCTGGCGCATGTTTCTGCAGGTGAACAACTGGATCGGCTACTGGGTATTCCTGTTGTTTGGTGCCATCACGGCATGCCTGTTCTTCTGGCTGACGCCCCAGGAAATGCTGGATAACGGCAGCTGGTACTGGTTTGCACGGGTCAATGAAAGTTTCATCGACCTGATGCCGGCCGGTCAGGGGAAGTTTTATGAGATCCATTATTTCTACGCGCCGACCAGTACCACCATGACGCTCAAAATGACCCTGCAGCAGATGCTGAAAGACCCCTACATGCAGTTCATGGGTGACAGGCTGGCGGGGCATCTGCAGACCGCCGCAGCGATCGCCGGTGCTGTCAGCATGGCGGTCTTTGTAGGCGTCGCCTGGTACATCGCGCGGATTGGTAAACAGGAGAGCGAGGACGAATACATCTCCGGTATGAAACTCACCGAAGAGGTATCTGAGGTTAATGCCCTGCTGCGTAAAAATGGCGAGCTGTCAGATCTGCGGATAGGCGACCTGCACCTGGTTAAAAACGCCGAAGTGATGAATTTCCTTATTCACGGCACCGTCTCGGTCGGCAAGTCCACAGCAATCCGCTGGCTGCTGGATATCATCCGCCGGCGCGGCGATCGCGCCATCATTTATGACTCCGGATGCACCTTCGTTGAGACCCATTACAATCCGGACAAGGATTTCATCCTCAACCCGCACGATTCACGCTGTCCTGACTGGCGGCTCTGGGAAGAGTGTCTGGATGTTATCGATTTCGAAAACTTTGCAACGAGCCTTATCCCCGTTGAAGGTGATTCTGATCCGTTCTGGGTCTCCAGTTCCCGGACGATTGCCTCAGACCTTGCCATCCGCATGTCAGCAGACCCTGAGCGCAGTATCGAAAAATACCTTAAGACCCTTTTGTCTCTGAGCATGAAAAGCCTCCGAGAGTATCTGGCTAATACGACCGCGGCGAACCTGGTCGAAGAGAAAATTGAAAAAACAGCCATCTCTATCCGCTCGGTTGTCACTAACTATGCCAAAGCCCTTCGTTTTCTTCAGGGGCTCGATGATGGTACCCGTCCGTCATTCACCATACGTAACTGGATGACCAGCGACCAGTACAGTGACAGCTGGCTGTTTATCTCCACACAGGCCCGTCACCGCAAAAGCGTGCGCCCGCTGATTTCGATGTGGATGTCGATGGCCACGCTCTATCTACAGAGCATGGGCGAGAACCCCGACCGTCGGGTGTGGTTCATCATAGATGAAAAGCCAAGCCTTCAGCGCATCCCGCAGTTTGAGGAGACCCTGGCGGAGGCGCGTAAGTTTGGTGGCTGTTTTGTCATCGGTATTCAGAACATGCCGCAGTTGATCAATACCTATGGCCGGGAAGTGGCGAAAGCCATTTTTGACCTGCTCAACACGCGCATGTACGGCCGCTCACCGAGTGCTGAGGTGGCGAAAATGGTCGAGGAGGAGCTGGGTAACCAACGACGCCGCGAGGCGCGCGAGCAGAACTCCTATGGCCTCGATCAGGTGCGTGACGGGATATCCATAGGCAAGGACAAGGTCAGCCAGCCCATCGTTGATTATGAAGAGGTTATGCAGCTGCGTAACCTGAAGTTTTATGTGCGGTTGCCGGGCGAATATCCGGTGGTGAAACTGGCGCTGAAGTACCGTAAAACCAAAAAAAGAAATATCGGCTTGATTGAGCGCAATATCCGCGATGCCCTCAGCCCCGAGCTGGAAAAGGTCATCAGGGAGAACGAGCGCGATACGGCACTGGCCGGCCTGGTGTTCCCGACCGGGGAAGAGCACCTGGAAAAAGCGGCAGCGCAGGCACAGGCACAGCCATCAGGTCAGCCTGCAAATCCGGCCCCTGCTGTCACGCCATCACAGCGGGTCCAGCCAGCCCGCAAGGACGCCGTGCAGCCTCCGGCCCCGGAATCGATTAAACCTGCTCCATCACAGGTTACACGTCCTGAACCATCCCTGCCCCGACGTCCGGGTGTTGCTCATCTTCGTTCGGTTCCGCCAGAGATACACCCGGAGAACCCGACGACAGAGGCTGTTAATGATGCCCCCACGGCAATAAAGCCGTCTCCATTGCCAAAAACACCTTTGCACGAAACGCCTGCTTCTGCCTCCCCGCTAGAACTGCTGAACCGTATGCGTCGTAAGCCACTTGATGCTGATGCTGCAGAAAGTAGTGAGAGTGAAGGCGGCGGTGAGGCACAGGAGCTCCGGATGCAGGTCACGCAGCTGGAAAACGGCGGGCTGGAGCTGAAGACCGCCGGCCAGCCCGGAACCGCGTCCGGACACCACAACGAAGACGGGAATACCCGCCAGCGGATGGAGCGCGAGGAGGAAAACATCCTCGTTAACCGCCACCCCGAAGACCCCGGCTTTGATGAAGCCGATTTTGAACGTGATTATGACGGAGAACACGAACGATGATGTCACCCGCCCCCATCGTGTCTGCCGGAGAGGCTGCAGGCTATTACAGTAACGCTGATAACTATTATTTCCTCGGGCAGCTGGAGAGTGAATGGCTGGGTGAGGGGGCCAGTGCGCTGGGGCTCGAAGGAAAAGTGCGCGATGATGAGCTGACCGCCGTGCTTGAGGGCCGGCTGCCTGACGGCTCCCGGCTCGGTAAGGAGGTCAACGGTATCCACTCCCATCGGCCAGGCCATGACCTGACGTTCTCGGCACCGAAAAGTGTCTCCATCCTCGCCCTGGTGGGCGGGGACAAAGCCATGCTTGAAGCGCATCAGCACGCCGTCCGGGTGGCGGCAGGCTATGTTGAGAAACTGGTCTCCGCGCGCGAAACCGTCGACGGCAAAACCTCCATCATCCCCACCGGTAAAATGGTGGCCGCGCTCTACACGCACGACACGTCCCGTAACCTCGATCCGCAGCTGCACACGCACATGCTGGTTGCCAACATGACGGAGCTGAACGGCAAATGGAAGGCGCTGGCCACGGACTACATCCACAATGCCGGCTTTATCGAGACGGTGATGAAAATGCAGGTCACGCTGGGGAAACTCTACCGCACCGCCCTGCGTGAACGCGTGGAAGCCCTGGGGCATGAGATCGAGGAAGTCGGGCCGCACGGGATGTGGGAAATCAGGGGCGTCCCGGCAGAGGTGCGTGAGGACTTTTCCTCGCGCGGCCGGGAAGTGCGCGGTGCCGTGGGTGCCGAGGCCACGCTGAAAAGCCTGGATATCGCCGCCAAGAACACCCGTAAAGCCAAAGTCGATCCTTCCCGTCTCCGTCTGATGGCACGCTGGCTGAATCAGATGAACGAAAAAGGCTGGGATATGCTGGCCTACCAGGAGAGCGTGATACCGCGTGACGAAGTGGACGCCGGGGCGGTGGCCATCCCTGCGGTGCACCGGCAACCTGTACGGGACACCACGCAACCGGACGCAACGAAAGCGCCGTCGCCGGCAGAACCGCCTGCCCGTGATGAGCAGGTGACACGCAGTAATGAGCAGCGCGGGCAGCGCGACGCGGAAGAACCGGCACGGTCTGCAGAAGGGCGTGACCCGGCTGAGCCTGTGCCCACACGCAGTGCTCCGGCGCGGGACAGCGCACCGGCGCGCGCAGAGCGGGGCGGGAACATAAAAACGGCGGATTCGCAGCAGCCCGACGTCCGTCAGGAGGTGACGGATGCCGTGCGCATGGCGGTCTCGCAGCTGAGCGACAGCAAAACCCGGTTTACCTGGGGTGAACTGCTGCTGAGCACCACCGAGTTCAGCGACAAAATACCCGATGTGAAAGAAATCAAACTGGCGCTGGATGAGGCGCTGAAGGAGGGGCTGATTGTGCCGCTTGATGCGGAGAAAGGGGTATTCACTTCCCGCCATCACCTCCTCGATGAGCTCTCCATTCAGGCGCTGGGAAAGGAGCACCTCAGCGAAACGCACGTCGTCAGCTTCACCCGTCCGGCACAGTACGCGCCGCCCGCCCTTGAGCCTGTTGAGAAGGATGCCCTGGTACTGATGAATGCCCCGAAGGGCGTGGCAGGCATCCGTGACCTGACGGAGCAGCTTGCCGGTATCTCTGCCGCGCATGGCCGCGAAGTGACGGTGCTGGCCAGCTCGGCTGAACGTGCCATTTCACTGGCAAAATCAGACGTGCTGCGGGAACACATCACCGGGCGGCAGCAGCTGCTGAAGGGGGAACTGAGCCTGCGGCCACAGAGCACGCTCATTATTGAGGGGGCAGAGCGTCTGGGGCTGAAGGAAACGCTGATCCTGCTGGGTGAGGCACGGGAAAAAGACGCCCAGCTGGTCTTCCTCGACAGCGCGGGTCGTCAGGCGAACGGGAACGCCATGTCAGTGCTGGAATCTGCCGGCGTGAGGCGCAGCCGCCGCACGGAGCCGTCGCCGGGTCTTGAAGCAGAAGTTATCAGTATTGCTGACAAGCGCGATCGATACAGCGCGCTGGCCACCCGCTTTGCGGAGCTGAACCCCGGCACGGAGCCGGTGACGGCGGTGGTGATTGGGCAGCGCGAGCAGAAGCAGCTGACCGGCCTTATCCGCGATGCCCTGCAGAACGCGGGGCAGCTTGAGCGTGACGGTGTCACCATTGAGGCGCGCACCCCGGTGTGGCTGGACAGCAAAACCCGCCGGATGGCCGGGTCTTACCGTGCCGGTCAGGTCCTGGAAGACCGGACGGAGCGTGAAGCCCGGCACTTCATTATCGACAGGGTGCATGAGGAGACACGGATGCTGTCGCTTGTCGACAGCGACGGGGTACTGGTCAGACAGAAAATCAGCGACCTGACTGCCGACTGGCGACTCTTCAACAGCGAGCAGCTGCACGTTGCCGGCGGCGACAAACTTATTGCGCTGGCCGCCGACCGCAGTGCAGGCCTGAAGGCAAAAGACAGGCTGACCGTGACCGGCATCAGCCCGGCGGGCATCGGTGTCATGCGGGACGGAAAGGCCGTCACGCTGCCGGCAGACAGGCCGCTGTATGTGACCCACGGCTACGTGGCCGGGCCGGGCAACCGTGACAACGACACCGGCGTGGTGCTGGCCGCTCTTAATTCGCGGGATATCTCAGCCCAGACCATGAACTCCCTGGCGCAGTCCGGGAGCCGCGCCGAGATATTTACGGCCGAGACGCAGGACCGGGCGGAGGCACGGCTGCAGCGAATGCGTGTCGACAATTCGCCGGTGCAGCTTGTGACGACACTCAGCGGTGAGGCCGACATCAGCAGCGCCGTCCGGACACTTCAGGCCGGTGTGCTGAGTGACGCCGCGCTTGCGGTCCGGCGTGCCGTTGCCGATCAGCAGTCAGTCACCCTCAACGAGCTGAAGCTGGCTGAGGCCGCGACGGCGTTTCATCCGGGTCTGACGGAAGTGACGCGTGAAATCAGTGCGATGATCAAAAACGGCGACCTGATCCGCGTCCCGAACAAAACAGAGCCCCTGCTGGTAGCCCGCGCGACCTGGGAGATGGAGAAAACCATCATCAGCGCCATTGTCGCGGGCAAGGGCACCCAGGCGCCCCTGATGGAGCAGGTGGATAATGCCCTGCTCGACGGCCTGACGCAGGGGCAGAAGGCGGCGGCGCAGCTGGTCCTCAATAGCCGGGATCAGTTTACCGGCATACAGGGGTATGCCGGGGTGGGTAAAACCACCCAGGTGCGCGCGGTGAAAAGCGCACTCGACACCCTGCCGGCATCCGCTCGTCCCGCACTGCATGGTCTTGCACCCACGCACCAGGCGGTGAAGGAGCTGCGGGCGGTGGGGATCGAGGCGCAGACGGTCAAATCCTTCCTCGTCGAGTATGACCAGATGAAGGCCGCCGGCGAAAAGCCCGACTTCAGCAACCGCGTTTTCCTTATTGATGAATCCTCGATGCTGGGCAACCAGGACACTGCCGCCGCGTATCTGGCCATTCAGGCCGGCGGCGGCCGTGGCGTGTCGATGGGGGACATCGATCAGTTTGAATCCCCGGAATCAGGGGCACCGTTCAGGCTGGTTCAGGAGCGCAGCCCGATGGATGTGGCCATCATGAAACAGATTGTCCGCCAGAAGGAGGTCAACCTGCGAGACGCGGTGCATGACGTCATTGATAACCGCATCGATGCCGCGCTTGAGCGGCTGAAGCATCAGCCTGCTGATCTCGTTGCCCGTGAGGCACCGGACTGGCAACCCCCCGCTGAGGGACTGGCGGAGTCAGACAACCCGGTCAGTGACCTGGTGGCTGACTGGCTCAGCCGCACGCCGAAGGCCCGGGCAGAAACGCTGATTATTGCCCAGCTGAACGACGATCGCGCAGCCATTAACCGGGAGATTTTTGACGCACTGGACGTGCGGGAGGAGCTGGGCCAGAAAAAAATCAGCGTGCCGGTGCTGGAAAAAATTAAGCATACCCGGCACGAGTTCAACAAACTGGCGGCCTGGAAGTCGGGGATGGTGCTGAAGCGCGGCGACACCTATCAGGATGTGGTGGCCGTCGATTATAACGGCTCGCTTGTTACCGTCCGGAACGAGAATGACCGGATCGCGATGGTTTCACCCCGCGAGCTGCTCACCGGCGACGTGGAGCTGTTTAAACGCAGCGAGAAAATACTCGCAGCGGGTGCCGTGGTGCGCTTCACCGTCACCGACCGTAACCGGGGGCAGGCTGCCAACCAGAAATTTACCGTTGAGAAGGTGACCGACAGCGGGGACATCGTGCTGCAGGGCTCAGACGGCAGGAAAACCATCAATCCCGTACAGGTCAGGGCCGAACAGCATCTGGATTATGCCTGGGCCATCACCGGCTATGGCGCACAGGGTGCCAGTGAGGGGTCGGTACTGGCGCTGGAAGGGACAGAGGGAAGCCGCCAGGCGATGGCCCACAAACGTGCCTTTTACATTTCGTTATCACGTGCAAAACAGCATGTGCAGGTCTACACGGACGGGACGGAAAAGTGGGTCAAGAGCATCAAGCGAACCGAGTACGATCTGAAGACGGCGCACGATGCCCTCAGCCCGCAGACAGAGCGCAAACAGGCGAAGGTCATCTGGGCGATGGGGCAGCCTGTCGGAAAAACCGCGATAGGGCGCGCGTGGTCGCGGCATGAGGCGATGGGAGAGCATAACCTCACCGCAAGAGTGATCCCGGCCACCCGGCGTTTCCCGGACCCGTCCCTGGCGCTGCCCCTGTATGACAACAACGGTCGCAGCGCCGGGCTGGCGCTCGTCTCACTGGTAGCCAGTGGCACCGGTCGCCTGATGCGGGGTGACGTGCGTATGGTGGCCACGCAGGGCGCGACAGGGGCCGTCATGCAGCGCAGCCGCAGCGGGAACACCCATGTGGTACGCACGGCTGACGAGGCGTTTAAGGCGGTCAGGGAGCATCCGGAAGACGGCGTGGTGTGGCAGACCGGTGATGAGAAACCTTCCCCGTGGATGCTGAAAGTCAGCCAGGGCGCAGCCCTGTCGGAAGAGGCTGCCCGTGCTCAGACGATCAGGCTTGCTGAGTCAGAGGCCGTGACGGTGCCGGCAATCGCCCCCGTGCGTGACGATGAATCTGTGCCTGCCCGTGCCATTGAGCAGGCCATACAGGAGTTGCGGGGACGCGATGAGTATGCGATTGCAGAGGCACAGCGTCAGCAGGAGATGCAGGCGTATGAGGAGTACCAGAGCCGGATTGTGCTGCCTGAAGAAGAGCGTGTTGCAGATATCCGTCTCAGCATGAAAGACGACACCACACCTGATCGCCAGCGCGTACCTGACGGGAAGGACATCGCGCGCATTGCCGGCGAGGAGCGGGAACATCAGGCGGATAAAGCGCGGACCGGCCCGCTGCCGGCACTGTCGCAGGATAAGGCAACCGGCGAGCGTGCCGTTGCCGGGCAGGTTGCCCGGGATCTTGCTGAGCAGCAGCGTGACATGCCGCTGCCGCGCGATATGCCTGAGCGCGGACGCGAGATAGAGCATCAGGAACATGCCCCCCCACGCACCATTCAGAAAGAACGTTAATCAGGAGAGCACACGTGAGCGTAAAAAAGGCAACACTGTCATTAGTTACAACAGTCATATTATCTGTTTTTACCCCACTCCATGCGGCACCTGCGCCGGCATTCACGCCAGAGCAGGAAGCCCGCATCGGGGAAATAGCCGCTGACTATCTGCTGGCACACCCGGAAGTCCTGGTGCAGGTCAGCCAGAAGCTGCAGCAACAACAGCATGCGCGTGAGCAGCTGGCCATGAGCCTGAAAGTCATGGATAACCAGGCGGCCCTGCTCAGGGATGCTGACACGCCGGTGACCGGTCCGGCCGGTGCGAAGGTCGCCGTGATTGAGTTCTTCGACTATCAGTGTGTGTTCTGCAGCAGACTGGCGCCGGGGATGGAGCAGGTGATGAAAACCCGCCCTGACGTGCGTTACATCTTTAAGGAATGGCCGATATTTGCAGCGAAGTGGGAGACGTCGTCCCTGGCGGCGCAGTACGGTATCGGGGTCTGGAAAGCGAAAGGCGCAGCAGGCTACCTGACCTACCACAACGGGATTTATCACACCGGGCACATCGAGGGTGACCTGACGAGAGAGGATATCAGGGCTGCTGCTCACGCCGCCGGCGTGGATACGCTGAACGTCGTGGACCATGCCCCTGTTCTGGAAAAAAACGATGCGCTCGCCCAGGCGCTGGGGCTCACGGGTACACCAGGCCTGATTGTGATGCCGGTGGAGAACGCCACGCCTGAAACCATCACTGTCTTTGCCGGGCTGGCGTCACCAGAGCAGATTCTGGCGGCGATCGCTAAAGCACAGCACTGACGCGCCCGGTAAGGGCATGATAATGCGCTGTTTTTTATCGAGATAGCGGTCATTCCTTGAGCGCACTTATGCACTATAAGCAGGAAGGCATCGCGTCGGGAGGAACATACTTTAGCGACAATTACAGCGCAGATACGACAGGCTATGTGTTTTTAACAAAATCAAAAAGCGCTGATACAGCAGCGTTTTCATGTAGATTATATATCAGGTGTAAAGGTCAAAATCAGAAGCTTTCCCGGTCTATGTTACTGGCTTTAACGGCAGCCGATGCTGTTTTTGGAAGCTGTAGTGTTCTGCCGATCGGCGCGCCTGCTGCTTTTCCAGCATACCCTGTATTTTCGCTAAGCATAAACGTAGAGACCAGGCTCGACAGGGTTTCAGCCTGTTCCTGCGGGGATTTAGATGCCGAAGAGGCTTCTTCAGCCAGTGAGGCATTTTGCTGGTTAACTTCATCCATTTGCCCGATGGTCAGGTGAACCTGCTCGATACCCTTACTCTGTTCATTGGTTTTCGTTAACCCGATCTGCGATCTGGCCGACAGCGTCGCTCACTGGTCCGCTTTTAGCACAAAGCGGACCAGTAATTAGTATTTCATACTTACGAAGGGGGAGCACAAATCAAACCTCGTATTTACATGGTAAAATAGTTTGAAGTCAGCAAATTAACTAACAGCAGGAGTGCTGTGTAGAAAAGGGTTTTAAAACCGCACCATTGTTGCCATAAAATTTATTGTCCACTCAGCGATGTCACGCCGGACAGTTTATCAAGGCCTTCATGATTGATTTTATTACTCGCGCCATCGACCGCAGTCGAAATACTCAGTAGACTCTGCAGCTCACTTAATAGAGTGGTGGCGTCTGATTTAAGCATTTCATCGGACTCAGCAGAGTTAATCACGGTATTGATGGCCTTGTTAGCACTTTCAATCATCTCCGTTACACCGCCCTGCCGGCTCACCGCCATAACAAGTGCGCTGATCAGCAGCGACTGTGCCTCGACGCGCGCCGTCAGTTGTTTCATATCTGCATCAATATGAGAAATTTTGGCCAGCATACTCAGTACTACGTTTTTCATAGCTTCAGCTCCAGTTGAAGGGCTAATTCTAACTGCTCACTCAAGCCCTTGCTACCTCCATATTCTGAAAAATCTTACGCATCAGTCTTCTATTGATCGCTGTCATCGGTACTCAGGAGATCTGATTCTGCACCGGAACCCTGCTTGATGAAAATGTATATAAAATTTAGTGGATTCCTACAGCAATAATGCACAACTCATTATGAATATGAAGGTGCTCTCATCAGCAAAGTGTTTAGCTCATAGACCGTAAGATTAAAACCTTTTTTTACAACGTTCATCTCCTGAAATTTTTGCAGCATTCTTTCATAAAATTTCTTGGTATGAGAATGAGTATTGTTCAGTGGTTTTTTTTGCTCCGGGAACTGCTGTATTTCTAAAAATGCATTGGCGATACTGAAATAGTTTGACTCATTGTTACGATCAAAGCCAGGGAGTTGTATGGTGCCATCTTCGACTCTCAGCCTATGAGCGGCAATTAATTCTGTTTGTTCAGCAACTGAAAGTTTACTGAATGCAACCGATAATCCGCGATACATACTGAATACGCCTGCTACAAAATCCCTCTCTATCTGTGTGGGAGATCTTGAGGCTAGAGAAGGATACTTATACTCCAGTACCCACTCATTTCCCGAGGATACAGCATAATTTACTATCCTGGGATCAAAAGGAGTATCAATTCCGAGCTTAATTGCAATTTCACATAATAAGATAGTGTTGATCTTATCCTGAACGCTCATATCCATACCCTCATAAACCAGCGATATTAAGTTTAGTGGAATATCTCTTAAGGGTTCAGCGCCCCGGGTAGAGAACAAGCTAATTGCTACAGCATGCCATAAAACAGTCTGCGTAAAAAAAGAAAAACAACATGCTGAAATAAATAGACATATACCACTGTTTGTTTTTTAAGCGAAAAAACCCTTATAACTAAGGGCGGCAAAGATGAACGACTAACATTTTGATGATATAATGCTGAGTGAATTAAAGTACAGGCAATGTCAGGTTCATGCATATCTATGTAACTATTGCACTGATATTTTAAAATGCAAATTTAGGTGATTAAAAAGTGAGCATCAATGCGATGATATGAGATGAATTTTAGCCTTATAACGTATCGGTTTCCTTCATCATGGTGAGAATGGTAGTGTTTCTTCCAACTTAGAAAGATGATCAAGACCAAATGCATTAATTCGGATTGAACCCATTTTTATATCCCATGGTCTTGAAGGAAGATCATGTTTATAGTCGAATATCCCTTCAATAAAACCATGATCATGCAGATAGACAAGATAGGCTGTCAGCTCGTTAGCGCCACCCAGTTCTTTGATGAGCGGTTTAAAGCTCTCTACTGGTAATGGGTAAAAGCTCTGAAGAAAGCTCAGTGTAGCTTCAACTCTTTCTCTCTCAATTTTCATTCCCACCTCGGCATTAGGTAGAGGATCAAACCTAGTATTGTAATCCATCAAGTATGAGGTTGTTAACCTCATGCTTCGTTTCAACCAGTCAAATAATGCATTATAACATTACGATTAAATATATTTTGGGGTATATATGCTGATCATCTATTGATGATGGCTCTAACGCACCTTTCTGGAGCACGATCATTAACCGGATAAGCATAACAAGTACTATACACAATCTCGCTCTTTTGCTCAGCCAGTCGATGCAGAATCGGATGCTGCACTTACCTACTGATGCGTGGATGCTCTGAACGCCGTGAACCATGCCTCTGTTCTCGAATAAATGGTGCGCTGGCGCTGACGGGTACGTCATGACTGATTGTGATGCCGCTAAATAATGCCTCGCCCGGAACCATCACCGTCTTTGCCGGTCTGGCGTCATGGGAGTAGTATCGAGCGCTGACTCACCCGTTCCGGCAAAAGCAGGATAACACTCTGTCTGTTCCGGGGTATCTAATTCCGGGTGCACCGTTATGCCTGAGCTGGCACCCAGCAACGGAACTTTTGTGGTAAACGGGATAGTTAAATTTCTGTTTTGCTTAACTGCGAATGCAGCGGTACTTAATGTTTTTTCTCTGTTGCCGATAACACTCAGTTATCTCCTACGTGTAACAGAGAACTTAAATGAAAATATCAACGCGCCTTGCTTCGGGGTTTGGCATCCTCATTCTGCTTTTTATCCTCTGTACAGGTATTGCCCTTAACGCGCTGTGGAAGGCGCGCGACGGGATGAATGATACCGTGAACAGCAAAATGGCGCGGTTTGCACTCGTGCTGGATATGCGCAGTACTGCAAAAGATATGGCAATTGCCGTCCGTAATCTGGCGCTGCTGAATGATCCGAAAGAAATGCAGCCCGAGTGGCAGAGACTGATGCTGCAGAAGGGGAATTATATACAAAAACGCCAGGAGCTGGTCAGAAGCATGTCGCACAGTGTATCCGCTCATGGAAAAGCAGCGCTGACAAAAGTCCTTGCGTCGGAAGATGCGGCCATGCAGACCCTGATGGCCGCCGGCAAAATGGGACTTGAGAACCGCCAGCAGGAAGCTACTGTCTACCTGATGGACACGGCCAGCCCTGCCCAGCTCAAGCTTCTGGATGCGCTGAATGCGCTTACGGCTGTTGAGATGCAGTTAAGCCGGGACACAGTGGCTGAAAATAGCACCTCAACAGAGAAAACGGCAGGCATTTTGCTTATTCTGGCAGCACTTTCAATTGTGATATCTGTGATCACAGGCTGGCTGCTGATCCGTACTCTGATGCGTCAGCTGGGTGGTGAGCCCGTTCAGGCACAGATACTTGCCGCAGCTATTGCATCGGGGGATCTGACAACGTCGGTCCCATTGCGAGGTAATGACGCGACCAGCCTTCTGGCATCACTTAACGGTATGCAGACGAATCTGCGTGGTCTGGTGTCTGAGATTAAGACTACTGCCGTCTCCGTGGCTCTTGCTGCGGATGAGATTTCTCAGGGAAATACGGAACTTTCTTCCCGTACTGAGCAGCAGGCTGCGGCCCTGCAGGAAACCGCATCCAGCATGGAACAGCTCACGGCAACAGTCAAAAGTAATACTGCAGGTGCCCAGCAGACTGCAGGATCAGCTCGTGAAGCAGCAAACCTTGCACGTACCAGTGAGGCTGATATACAGAGAATGTCTGAGACCATGAACGGTATTTCCCTGAGTGCCTCGAAGGTACAGGACATCACCTCTGTTATCGAAAGCATCGCTTTCCAGACCAATATTCTGGCTCTGAATGCCGCGGTTGAGGCAGCGCGGGCTGGCGAGGAAGGCCGGGGTTTTGCTGTGGTCGCAGGCGAGGTAAGAACACTGGCGCAGCGCAGCGCCAACGCCGCACGGGACATAAAGGAACTTATTGAGCAGGCTGTTGAGCAAGTTGAAAGCGGAGTGGAGGTAGCAGCCGGTACCGGCCAGCGTATCCTGAATATTGTGAACAGGGTAGGGCGGCTGGCGGAAGACATGGATAATATTGCCCTGGCTTCTTCTGAGCAGATGCAGGGTATTTCTCAGGTCAGCATTGCCGTTAACCAGATGGATGGTGTCACCCAGAATAATGCTGCTCTGGTTGAAGAATCCTCCTCTGCGTCCCTGTCATTATCTGAGCAGGCACATGGTCTGCGCGCTATGGTGGAAACCTTCCGTATCTGATGCCGGTATGCTGAAAAATGTTGCCGCCAGATGCTTCCGGCGGCATTGTGTTGTTTTACACCATTACCGGCTTAAACGGGAATACAGTAAATCAGTTCTGGTCCACACTCACACATTCCGGTAAGGAAAGCCATTGACTGGAAATCATCAGCATCACTATGGAAGTGGATGTTAAAAGGTAAATCTCCTTCTTCATTACTGTACCCGAACTGAGAAAACATACCCGGACAAAACAGCTTAACCGACAGAGGAATAACAGGGAATGAATTGTATGATAGTTGTACAGTCACTGGCTGAAATATATCTTTGCTACTTATTGCGCGTTATGGTGTTCTCGGCTACATTGCTGGAGCTTTATATTCGTTCAAAGCATTCTGAAAAAGTTAAAGCTGCATGCTGCAGTCGGCCCGCTGTCAAGGATTACGGCACCCTTTTAGCGAGTTTATAATGGCTAACTCTAATGCCCCCTCCCCCTCCGTATCAACAGATAACCAGACTGATTCCACTGATGAACAACGCGTCATTGATGAAATAACACTATTATTAAAAGCTGAAAAAGATGTCATAACCAACAAAGACATTATTCTTGCCCTTATTGGGCGTATGGGAGCGGAAAACGATGTCGTGCAGAACGACATTTTACGGAATGCACTTGAAATGATTATTCGTGTCACGCCGGACGATCTTTAACCCTTTCTGGCAGAACAGGAAAAGCCTTCCTCGTCCGGAGGCTTTTTGGATCCTGATCAGTGCAGGGTAGTGACTGTATCAGAGCTTCTGCAGTTACTGCACTTCCAGGCCACTTTTTTGTCTTTCAGGGCTGATTCTTCCCGTAAACTGGCAGACATGGCGGCTCTTACATCAGCGATTGCCTGAATACGGGCATTCAGTTGCCCGGTGTTGGAAGCCCTCATCTGAAAATCTGCCAGTATGTTAAGAACAGAAGAAAGGGTGATGTCCTCATTCCTGTCCATTAAAAGCATTACAGCCTGCCTGATCAGTTCTCCTGAAATCTTTTCGGTCTCGCCTAGCCTCATCATGAACGCCTCCTGTACGTAGTAATGAAGCCAACTGACTTCACGAGTGAATTCAACTTAAGACAACAATCCGGAAAATTATGGCTCAGTCTGGTTGTTGTGACAAAAATTTATACCTGAACAGACCGTATCTGGGTATGACTCTCATGATTAAACACAAACAATAAGCAACGGAAACTATCACAAAAATAGATAATGCATTTCTGAAGTATTGCCGATAACCGGAGAAGTCATCACTTCATGCGGTATACATGATGCTCACGCATTTACTCAGAAAAATTCTTTCACGCAACAGGCTGCCTTCCGTTGCTTCAGTGAACCCGTTGGTGCGGGCAATGCCTGAAACAGAATTCAGTCCCGGCGGGGTCATTCAGAAGAATACTGATGGGGACATACTCTCTGTTTTTTACCGGATTAAACATATGCTGAGCCTTAATTTGACGGGCCGGTTAAAACGCGTGCTTTCTCAGCCTTACGCCGCCCGTGAACCGCATTTCCGGAGCCATTTAATGCTTGTCGCTCTCAGAGATAATGAAGAGAAGCGGAAGAAGGCCATGGACGCATTCAGAACGTCCGATGAAAACAGGGATAAGGTGCTGGGAGATTTTGTCCGTTTTACCAGTGACTCACTTGGGATCTCCGGAAGCTTTATCTCTGTGGTTGATGAGAGCCATCAGCTTATCCGGGCTTCGCACAATTTCGATCTTTGCCGGACCACCTGCGAGGATGCATTCTGTCGTTATGTGGTGGACAGCGGAAAAGTCATGGTGGTGCACGATACGCTGCGGGATCCGCGTTTCGCGACACACCCCCTGGTAATGGCGTCGCCGGGCATCCGTTTTTATGCCGGTGCGCCGCTGGTTAACCGGGAGGGCATCGTTCTCGGCACGGTGTGTGTGGCAGACACAGTGCCCCATCCGTTTTCCCGTAATAAAATCAACCGGCTGAAAATGATCGCCCGCCTGGTTATGGCGTTTCTGGAAGTCTGGCACTCGGCGGGCTTCACGGATGCCGCGACAGGCTTGCCAAACCGTCAGGCGCTGATACGCCACATGGGGACACTGCAGGGTAACGCGCGAAGCCTGATGCGGCTGACTTTAATTGACTGCATTGATATGCCAAGGGCTTATGAACTGGCTCGCGCCCTGGGCATGACTCCTGTTGAGGCACTGCTTCGTGATACTGGCGTACTGCTCCGTGACAGGCTGTCGTTATTACCTGCTGAAATAATCTATACGGTGGCAGTGGGCCGCTACGCGATTCTGGCGCCGGCCGTTGATCGGTTTACTGCACAGTTTGTCGCAAACACTCTGCGTGATCTCAGCGTCCACCCCAAAAATGGGGTGGCCATGAACCTGACCATCCACACCGGTGAGGTCTGTTTTGCGCCGGCATCACTGCCACCCCAGGAGATCCTGAGGCGTGCAGTCAGCGCGCTGCATGATGCCATCAGCAAGAATGTAAGTGCCCAGACGTTTGATGAGCAAAGCGATGCCCGGCGTAACGGTTATTTTTCCCTGATGAATGATCTGGACGATGCATTACGGAGCAACACGGGCGGGTTGTATCTGGTGTATCAGCCCAAAATATCACTGACCTCCGGTCAGACGGTCAGTCTGGAGGCACTTATCCGCTGGCGCCATCCTGAAAGAGGCGAGCTTTCTCCGGCAGAATTCCTGCCTGTCGCACATTTCACCAGCCTGATGCACCGCCTGACCGACTGGGTGGTGGACGAAGCCGTGCGCCAGCTGACAGTCTGGTCTGTCAGGCTACCGCTACTGCCGGTATCGGTTAACGTCAGCGTCAGCGACCTTTCCCGAAAAGACTTTGCCGCCGCCCTGACAGAAAAAATGCACGATGCCGGCCTGCCTGCACACCTGCTGGGACTGGAATGCCTGGAAAATGAAATCGTTACCGAGAATCCGGTGGCCCTTGCCAATATGGTCGTGTTGCGGGAGGCAGGATTCAGGATCCTGCTGGATGACTTTGGTGCCGGCTACAGCAATATTGGCTACCTGCGCACCATGCCTGCCGATATTATCAAACTGGATAAATCGCTGGTCGCCGGACTGATAAAGGACCCGGGCAGCTGCATCATTGCCAGCAGCGTTATTCGGATGCTGAAAGAGCTGGATTATGTGGTGGTTGCCGAAGGCGTTGAAGATGAGGAGACCTTTGAGCTGCTCAGGGAATACGGATGTGATGAGGCTCAGGGCTACTATTTTTCCCGGCCACTGACTCCGTCTGCGCTCAAAACCTGGCTCAAAACCTCACCTCCATGAAGAAAATCTTTATATTTACGCCTGGCGGGAAGGGCCGGAAAAAATAATTTCGGCAGATTATGTACTGTCACATCCGGAGGTACTGGTGCGGCCAGTGACAGACCCGGGAGACGGAAAGGCCGTGACTGAGGATTTTGATTACCCGGCAGGCTGGCGCCGGGCATGGAGCAGGTGATGAAAACCCGCCCTGACGTGCGTTACATCTTCAAGGAATGGCCGATATTTGCAGCGAAGTGGGAGACGTCGTCCCTGGCAGCGCAGTACGGTATCGGGGTCTGGAAAGCGAAAGGCGCAGCAGGCTACCTGACCTACCACAACGGGACTTACCACACCGGGCATACCGAGGGTGACCTGACGAGAGAGGATATTAAGGCGGCGGCTCACGCCGCCGGCGTGGGTACGCTGAATGCCGTCGACCATGCCCCTGTTCTGGAAAAAAACGATGCGCTGGCGCAGGCGCTGGGGCTCACGGGTACGCCAGGCCTGATTGTGATGCCGGTGGAGAACGCCTCGCCCGGAACCATCACTGTCTTTGCCGGGCTGGCGTCACCGGAGCAGATTGTGGCGGCAATCGATAAAGCACAGCGCTGACGCGCCCTGTCCCCGCCGGGCCTCCCCAGCCCGGAAAAAGCAGGATGACCCCGTGCCTTTACCGGGTTACCGGTTATCTCAGATGTACTGTTATGTATCTGTCGTCCGCACAGGCTCTGTTCCCATCAGGTAGAGTCTGGTTATCTGGCCTGTTGTTGTCTATCAGGTATGACGTCCGCTATTCGCTCATTACTGCCCTTCACACCTCGTTCACTACACTACCCATAAATTCGGATATTCCATTTTCCTTGCTAGCGTGCCGGTACTCTTAAATCGAGAATGCTGTTGTGAGGCGATTTGATAAGTGGGCAGGGGGAATCCAGAAATGCCTGTCTGTTTAAACAGACAGGCATAAGAGACTTACAGCTCTGACGGCCAGTTATCCAGCACTCACTGGCGAACCGCTTCCGGATACCCCTGCTCAAAGGACGCATGCAGATGGCGGGTGGTCTGCAGCGTATCAAACACCACTTTTGCCCCAAGACATGTCACGTACTCCTCCTCTTCATAGCACTGCGGCAGGCGGATTACGCGCTGATCGTCAAACACCACGCGGCGGCCAACCGGGTGGACGCGGGTTGAGAGGACCCACACCACTTCGCGAAGGTTGGTCGGATCAAAATCATCATCCACCACGTAGACCTTCGGAATAAACACCATCGCGTCGGTCTTAAACAACACCTCGCCTATGCGCTGGGCCAGGGCTTCGCTGGTAACGCCCGGCAGGAGTTCGCGCCAGTTCTGCGGTACAACCACAAGCAGCCAGTGGACGGTCGAGTCTTCCGGGATCCAGGCGGTGACAATCGGCAGCTTCGCGTCGCGCAGATACGTCAAAGCATCGGCGGCCAACCCCATCGCCCACAGGGTATGCGACTCATCGGTCGGGCGGCCGGTGATCGACATCGGCCAGATCGGATCGTCCCGGTGGGTAATGGTCTCGACGTGGAAGGTCGGCTGGGCAGAAGAACCATTGCCAAGATAGCCGCCGTACTCGCCGTACGGGCCTTCCTGACAGTCGCGATTGATGGAGACATGGCCTTCAATCACGATCTCTGCCGTGGCAGGCACGTCCAGATCGATACTGACCGCCTTTACCACCGGCACCGGCTCGCCCGCTAGGGTGCCGATGTAATCCACCTCGTCAGCGTGGGCCGGGATCGGAATGCCGGAAACGCAGGAGATCGCCGGAGCCGGGCCCTGCACCAGGGCGTAAGGCATCGGCTGGCCGAGCTTAACCCACTCAGTCCAGATCTGGCCGATATGCTGGCTCGGGACAATCAGCCCCACCATCCGTTTGCCGTCGACCTTCATAACGCGGGCGATGGACCAGTTCACCCATTTTCCGTCCGGCGTTTTGACGATCAGCGTGCCCCAGGTGTTGGCATAACGACCGCCATCCTTGTCGTGGGCAAAGGGGATCGGGAAGCGATCGAGGTTCGCCTCTTCACCGCGCAGGATGTTCTGATGACACAGGGCATCCGTAGAAGCCACCCGTACCGGGGGAATGCCGGGCTTATGACGCGCCGCCGACAACGCTTCGACGATCTGCGGCCCGGTGGACGCCGGGGCCAGGCCGAGGGACATCGCCACGCGGGCATAAGGTATATCCTGACGGAAGGAGAGGCTGGCCGGGGCACCGAACAGACGGAAACCGGGGGCTACGCCTGCCACCTTATGGAACAGCGGGGCAGGGGACTGGATCTCATAGCTGCGGCGGGTAATGGCGCTTGGCTCAAAATCACCGTCCACTTCGCGGGTCACGTGCATGATGTCACCCATGGCGTCGAGGGCATCGATATAACTGCGTAAATCACCGTAATAGTTCATCAGGCTCTCCTTAAGCCGTAGGAGTGGAGTGAGGTTCACCCCAGCGTTTCGTTAAAGCGTTATCCAGGCCGAACTGATCCAGAATGCGCGACACAAAGTGGTTGATGATGTTGTCAGTGCTTGTGGGGTTGTTATAGAAGGCGGGCATCGGAGGCAGCATCATGGCCCCGGCGTGGGTGATGGCGAGCATGTTCTCCAGGTGGATGGTGTTGAGTGGCGATTCACGCGGCACCAGCACCAGCTTGCGCTGCTCTTTCAGGGTCACGTCGGCGGCGCGGGCAATGAGGCCATCGGCGTAGCCGCAGCGGATGGCGGCGAGGGTTTTCATGCTGCACGGCACTACAATCATGCCGTCGACGCGAAAGGAGCCGCTGGAGATGGCCGCCGCCTGATCGTGCTCACTGTAAGTCTTCGAGGCGAGCGCAATAACCTCCTGTACACTGTAGGGCGTTTCCAGTTGAATGATGGCGCGCGCCCATTTGGAGACGATCAGATGCGTTTCGACGTCCAGATCCTTCAGCGCGGCCAGTAAACGAACGCCAATTGCAGCGCCAGTAGCGCCAGTCATGCCTACAACAAGCTTCATGCGGTTCTCTGAATGTATTCTTTCATGTATAGTTTAAGTGCAAACTGTTTTTACTCGAACTATATGTTTGTCGTTTTCAGGAGTCAAGAAAGTCGATGGCAGAAAATCGTGACTTAATCCTTGCCGCGCCCCTGTGGCCGTACGGCGATTGTTCATTAATGCACCTGATGCGCCGCGCAGGGCAGCATTCCACCACCTGCTGGAGCCAGTGCGTCGATACCGGGTTATCTGCCGTGCAGTACGCCATACTGGTAGTGCTGGCTGAAGAAACAACCTGCAACCAGCAAACGCTGGGAAGCCGCGCCGGATTTGATAAAGCCACCGGTACTTACGTGATCGACCGGATGACCAAAAGCGGGTTACTGACGGTAGAGACCGATCCCGCCAACCGCCGCCGCAAGCTGGTCTCCATGACTGCAGAGGGCGAGGTGATGCTGGCCCGGATGATTGAGCAGGCCAAAAGCGCCGAGAAGATGATTACCGCTGGTCTGAATACCCAGGATATCGCTGACCTGAAGCGTCTGCTGAGCAAGCTGGGGGGATTGCAGGAGCCTGATGACTATGCCTCCAACGAAATTGCCTGACCGTGAACCGAAGCCCGATCTGACTATCGGCTTTCTGCTGATGAAGCACTTTACGCTGGCCTCGGTGGCGGGGCTGGTGGAGTCCCTGCGCTTTGCGGCGGACGAGTCCTTTTCCAGCCGGCAGATCTTCTGCCGCTGGGAGTGGATGACATGCGATGATCAGCCGATTACCGCCAGTTGCGGCCTGCCGGTGTCGCCCACCGCAAAGCTCGATTTCTCGAAAGAGTGGGATTACTTCGTGGTCGCGGGCGGGCTGCTGGAAGAGACCCGGCATTCGCCGGAGTGGCTGTTGCAGGCCCTGCGGAACTTGCATGCCTGTAATATCCCGATCATTACCCTGTGCAGCGGGGCCTTTGTCGCCGGTAACGCCGGGCTGCTGGACGGTCGCCACTGCGCGATCCACTTCACCACCCGGGACGAGTTCCGGCTGCGTTTCCCGAAAGCCATTCCGGTGATCGATAAAACCTACATCAAGGACGGCGGGATTATCTCCTGTCCAGGCGGGACGGCGATTGACCTGGCTGCGGATCTGATTCGCCAGCACTGTGGGCTGGTGCGCTCGCAAAAGGTGCTGAAATATCTGCTGGTGGATGAGATGCCCACGCCGAAAACGAAGCATAAAGCGTCGCTCAGCGAACCCGACGTCTACGAGAATCCGCTGGTCACCAGGGTTATTGAGTTTATGAAGCACCATCTCGATTCGCCAGTGCCGCTGGCGGAGGTGGCAGAGTTTGCCGGGGTGACCTTCCGCCAGCTCAATCTGATCTTTACCCGGTGTACCGGCCACTCGGCGGCGGTGTATTGGCGGCGGATGCGCCTTGAGCAGGCTCGCAAGCTGATGGCCGACTCCAGTAACAGCATTAACGCCATTGCCACCGCCACCGGTTTTGCGGATGCCTCGCACCTAATCGCCTGGTTCCGTAAACAGTACGGAGAAACCCCCAGCTCGTTCAGAAAGCGGCGCAGGGAAGTGGAGAAACTGGTGAAAGAGTAAAGGGCCACACGGCAAAAGTGCAGGCCCAGTTTTTTAGGCCGGATAAGCGCATCGCCACCCGGCAAAACAGCTCTCTACAGCATATGACGCTTTGCCATCGACCCTGGCGCACTTGCTTTCTGTGACGAGGTATCATCCAGCGAAGCCGCATCGGCCAGGCTGCGGGTGTTGGTTTCCGGTGCCAGCCACCAGGAGACGGCTAAGCCCACAAAGGTGATCGCCGCGGCGATATACATGGTGGTGCCGATCCCCAGGCTCTGCAGCGAGGCGGGCACCAGCCAGGTCCCGACCGCGGCGCCAATGCGCGACAACGAGGTCCCCACGCCAACCGCACCGGCACGGATCTCCGTCGGGAAGATCTCGTTCGGATAGACCAACTGCAGCACCTGAGCCCCGCCGATGAACAGCGCGTATGCACCAAACATCAGCAAAATGATCATTGACGGACCGTCACGCAGCAGGCCCAGCAGCAGCAGCGCCAGTCCTGACCAGAGAAAGCTTTGCAGCAGCAGCTTGCGGCGGCCCAGGGTGTTCACCAGCCGGGTGGCGATAATGCAGCCGACCACGAACAACAACGTGATGGCAACCGAACCGTAGGAGGCCCACCTACCGCTCAGGTGCAGGGCATCCAGCACTTTCGGCGCAAAGGCATACACCGCAAACACCGGGATCACTGAGCAGGTCCAGAAGATGCTCACGAACGCCATGCGTTTGCCGTAACCCGAGTGCAGCAGGTTGTAGAAGGAGAGGTTTTTGCTTTCTGCCTGCTCCGGCAGGTTGCCCAGGCCAAAGTCAGGGCCATAAACCTTGCGAATGATCGCTTCTGCTTCGGCGTGACGGCCTTTGCTGATCAGCCAGCGCGGGGATTCAGGGGTGCCCATACGTACCAAAAACAGCAGAGCACCAATTACCGCAGTGCTCGCCAGGGTTAGGCGCCAGGCATCCGGGCTGCCAAAGTGCAGCAGCGCTTCGCCGAACATATAGGCTGCGGCGGCACCGGCAAACCACAGGATGGTGAGGGTAGCAAGGCATGGCCCGCGGTTTTTCTTCGGCAGAAACTCCACCAGGAAGGCGGTCGCCACCGGGTACTCAATGCCCACCGCCATGCCGTTTAGAAAGCGCAGGACAAACAGCATCTCGCCGCTTTGCACCCAGTATTGCGCCACGGAACAGACTACAAACAGCGTTGGGCCGACGAAATAGAGCATCCGTCTGCCCAGCCGGTCAGTGAGTGCGCCGCCGATAAAGCCGCCAAAGAAGATGCCGATCAGCGCCGAGGCGGCTATCAGACCCTCCCAGAATGCTGTCAGTCCCAGAGCCGGGGAGACCTTAATCATTGCGATGCCTATAATGCTCAGCACATAGCCATCAACGAAGGAGCCACCACCGGAGCGAACGGTCAGCAGCCGGTGAAAGCGGTTGAGTGGTACGTCTTCAACAGAAACGGTATTTGACATGGTAACTCCTGTCTTCCCCGATATCGTTGAATTAATGGGCTACAGCAGGAATAAACATAATTAGCGATGAATGTTTATTCAGGCCGAGCGAAGCCGCTCTCCATTAATCAAACGATTAAGGAATAAATATAGGTCTAAGAAGGTTCAAGCGTTAAATAAGAGTGTGCTTTATTTCGCGTGATTCATGGCAAATACTCCTCCGCTGCAGGATGGTCGGATAAGATGTTATTTATATTTATTATGTTGTTACTGTGTCTGTTATTTTTAAGACGCTTCGTCAGATAATCGTTTGACGGCAACCGTGCGCGTCGACCACCAGCAGACCAGTGATCCGAGGCTGACCATCGCTGTGCCCTGCCAGAAGGCCAGGGTCAGGTGCGAATCCAGCATAAAGGCAGCCAGCACCGCTGAGATGATCGGAATAAAGTACGACACCGCCGCCAGCACCGTAACGTTGCCGTGCAGGATCCCGACGTTCCAAGCGGCATAGCCAAAGCCCATCGCTATTGCCGCCAGTATCAGGCTGATCCATGCGTGCCACGACAGAGTAAATCCCGGCTGGGGCGAGGTGAGATATTTCACCCACAGCGTCAGCGCCGTTAAGATAAAGAACAACGTGATACCGTTATTTCCCTGAGCGATACGTTGGGTAACCACGCAATAAATAGCCCAGATCACCGCCCCGCTGAATGCCAGCCCGTAACTTAACGGATTATCCATAACGTTATTCATCATCTCCGTCAGCGAAAATCCACCGTCGCCGCCTAATACCCGGCCTATTCCTACGATGGCTAAAATCACCCCGGGAATAATTAACGGACTGGTTTTCTGCCGGTTAACGATCACCGCCAGTAAAATGGTCATGCTCGGCCAGAGATAATTCACCATCCCCACTTCAATCGCCTGACGCCCGGTATGGGTAAAGCCCAGCGACAGCGACAGGCACAGCTCATAGCAAACGAACAGCACGCTGCCGATGATGAGATAGCTCAGCGGGAACTTTTGGATCTTCGGAAAGCCGATGGTAAGCAGCAGCAGCACCGCGCTACAGGAATAGATCAACGCCGCCCCGCCCACCGGGCCAAAGCCTTCGCTCACGCTTTTGATCAGGCCGACAATCGCGCTCCAGAGCAGGATGGCGATCAGGCCGATGAGTGTCGCTTTCTTATGGGGCATACCTTGTACCTCTGTTTACATTCTGGTCACGTTCCGGGCTTCCGGTGTGCCGCTTTGTTAAATTCTGGTTAACTGCAGCATTAAAACTATGCTGCCGGAAAGGCACTGTAAATACGTATCAGCGGGTGATAATTCGTTAATGTGATCGCTATCGGAAATCATATAGAAAATTACTACGACAAAATAATGCATTTATTTTGTTGATTTTTAAGTTTTATTTTTTTCAAGTTTGTCAAAATCTTCTGTTGATACGTATTTAATTTGTATTTTTCGTGTATACAAAAAATATTCACTCATTGACCTTTTACCTCCCCTGTGCAAATTTTTAACAAACGCAGTGCATCAGGCTTGCGTAGCAGACTGTGATGGTCGTGAATTCCCCCTGGAGGTTATCGTGTTGACATTTGAAGGTATCTACACACCGGCAATTACCCCTTACGCAGCCGATGGCAGCATTGATTTTGCGCGCTTTTCCGACGTGCTGGAGTCGCTGATCGAGGCCCGCGTTCACGGTATTATCATCGGTGGCTCTACCGGCGAATACTACGCCCAGAGCCCGGAAGAGCGTAAAGCGCTGGTAGAACACGCCCGCCAGGTGATTGGCACCCGCCTGCCGCTGATTGTCGGCACCGGCGCAATTCGTACCGAAGATGCGGTGGACTACGCCAAACATGCCCGTGAGCATAAAGCCGATGCCATCCTGGTAACCTCGCCGCCGTACGCCCTGCCGACCGAGCAGGAAAACGCTCATCACGCGCTGACCGTGGATAAAGCCGCCCAGCTGCCGATCATGCTCTACAACTACCCGGGCCGCATGGGTATCACCATGGGCGAGACCTACTTTCGCGAAGTGAGCCGCTCGTCGAACGTGGTCGCCATCAAAGAGAGCTCCGGCGATTTCAACAATCTGCACCTGCTGGCCTGCAAGTTCCCGGACATTGCGCTCTCCTGCGGCTGGGACGATCAGGCTCTCGAGTTCTTCGCCTGGGGCGCGCAAAGCTGGGTCTGCGCCGGTTCCAACTTTATCCCGCATGAGCACGTGGCGCTGTATGAAGCCTGCGTGGTGGAGAAAGACTTTGCCAAAGGCCGCAAGATCATGGCTGCGATGATGCCGCTGATGAACTACCTTGACGGCGGCAAGTTCGTGCAGTCGATCCGTTACGGCTGCGAGCTGAACGGTCTGACCTCAGGCACGGTGCGTGCGCCGCTGCAGGATCTGAATGAAGAAGAGAAAGCGCAGCTGAAAGCGGTGATTGCCGATGTGAAACGCAACGTCGCTGCGGCGCTGTAAGGAGGCGATATGAGTCAGCTGCATACCCTGGATGACGTAACGGCCATCGCCCGGGAGCTCTCCCTAGCGAGCCAGGCCTTTATCAACGGACGCTTCGTGGCCGCGCAATCCAGCAAAACGCTGCCAACAACAAATCCGGCCACCGGGGAAATCCTCGGCCACATTGCCGCCTGCGACATCACCGACGTCAACGCGGCGGTGGCGGGGGCGCGCAGCGCCTTCGAGGCCGGAAGCTGGAGCAAGCGGGCGCTGGGCGAACGCAAGGCGGTACTGCTGAAACTGGCGGCGCTGATGGAGCAGGAGATCGACCAGCTGGCAGTGCTGGAGAGCCTCGACAGCGGCAAACCGGTGAGCGAATGTCTGGCGGTAGACGTGCCGGAAACCATCCACGTGCTGAAGTGGCACGCGGAAGCCATCGACAAACTTTATGACCACACCGCCCCGGTCGGTAACGGCGCGATGGCGCTGGTAGTGCGCGAGCCGATTGGTGTAGTGGGCTGCGTCCTGCCGTGGAACTTCCCGCTGCTGATGCTGGCCTGGAAAATTGGCCCGGCGCTGGCGGCTGGCTGCTCGGTCATCGTCAAACCGGCGGAGCAGACCTCGCTCACCGCGCTGCGCGTCGCAGAGTTGGCCTTTGAGGCAGGCATCCCGGCGGGCGTGCTGAATATCGTCACCGGCACCGGCAAAGCTGTCGGAGAACCGATTGGCCTGCACCCAGATATCGACATGGTGAGCTTTACCGGCTCCACCGCTACCGGACGGCGCTTCCTGCACTATGCGGCAGAGTCCAACCTCAAGAAGGTAGTGCTGGAGTGCGGCGGTAAAAACCCGGCTGTCGTCTTTGACGATGCGGGGGATCTGGCGGCCGTGGCTGGCCACGTGCTAAACGGCGCATTCTGGAATATGGGCGAGAACTGTTCCGCCACCTCGCGCCTGCTGGTGCAGGAAAATGTCAAAGAGGCGCTGCTGGCCGAGATGGCAAAACAGATCGGCGACTGGCCGATGGGCAACCCACTCGATCCCAACAACCGACTGGGGGCGATGGTCTCGACGGAGCATTTCAGCAAGGTGAGCGGCTATCTCGACACCGCCCGCCAGGAGGGGCTGCGGATGGTGCAGGGCGGCGATACTGAGCAGGGCGTTTATGTCCAGCCGACCATTATCAAAGGCGTGACGCCGGAGAGCGCGCTGTTCCGGGAGGAGATCTTCGGCCCGGTGCTGTGCGTCACCACCTTTAAAACCGAAGCCGAGGCCATTGCGCTGGCCAACGATACAGAATACGGTCTGACCGCGTCGGTCTACACCAGCAGGCTGACCCGGGCCATTCGCGTCTCGCGCGCCATTCGTGCCGGTACGGTGACGGTGAACTGCTTCGGGGAAGGTGACGCCACCACGCCGTTTGGTGGCTACAAGCAGTCGGGCTTTGGCGGGCGCGATAAATCTGTATTCGCCCTCGACCAGTACACCGAACTGAAGACTCTCTGGATTGATCTTTCTGAAGACGACGCCTGAAGCCGTTTTTAACGGTCTGGAAGAGAGAATCCATTTCTATTTCTGTCTTCTGGTGGCGGTTGGCCTGTCGAGAAAGGAGGGACGCATTGGCTCAAACCGCCAGAAAAATGCCTTTATTATGAAGTGGCTAAAAATGCCGGGCAAATGCGGTCATTTCGCCAGGTTGCCAACAGTGAAATTGCCTGGCTGCGTGGGGAGATCCTGCGTCATCCACCGGACCGGGATCCGGAGCCCCTCCTGAGGCTGATTTATCAGACTGCCATAGAGCTGATTTATCAGACTGCCATAGAAATGCGCAGAGCATGACTGGCGTGGCTGATAATTTTGCTGTTGCACATCTTTATCTGTAGGTTAAGCAACATCATAGTTGGGCATCACAGATCGACTTTCAGGAGGCGTCAATGAGAACGGGAAAGGTAGCGCTGTATGAGGATCTCAAGCGCCATATTCTGACCATGGAGCTGGATCCAGACGAGCTGCTGGATGAAGCCGCGCTGACAGCACAGTACGGTCTCTCCCGTACGCCGGTGCGAGAAGTGTTCCAGCGTCTGGCGGGAGAAGGTTATCTCGAAATTGTGGAAAAACGTGGCGTGCGGGTGATCCCGATGAGCCACTCCACGCTGCGCAATTTCTTCCTGGTGGCACCGATGATCTACGCCGCCACCGGACGCCTTGCGGTGCAGCATTACAAACCGGCGCAGCTAAAAGCGCTGAAAGAGACCCAAAAGCGATTTCGTAAGGCAGTGCAGTCCCGGGACGCCGAGGCGCTGGCGCTGGAGAACAACCGTTTTCACGAGATCATGGGCGAGATGGCGTCCAACCCCTATCTGCAGCCGAGCCTGGGACGTTTGCTGATCGACCACTGTCGTATCGGGCACACATTCTTCCGGCCGCAAAACGAGGATATGGAGCTCCGGCTGCAACTGGCTGCGGATCATCACGACGCCTTTATCGTTGCCATTGAGGCGCGTGACGAACAGGCGGTGGTCGATCTGGTGTTTGAGCACTGGGAACTGTCGCGTGAAAACATGGAAATATTCATCGCGCCGCAGGGGCTGAAAGCCGATAACTTCGCGCAGTTCCCCGAGAGCGGTAGCCGCTGAGCCTCTCTTTTTAAAGCCTGCTGGCGTCCGCTGGCAGGCTCATTTCTCCGTTCTCTTTTCTTCTCAAACGCCTTTCTGCGTCGGACTTCATACGCCTTTTTTATCATTCTTGTAACTATTTATACACTTCATGTATACATGGGATATACATCACATATTCATTTTCTCATGGTGACTAACATTATTCTCACGATCGTTGCCGGATCTTGGGGTGACGTGACGAGAACATAATCAGAGCTTACCGGAGTAACCAACTTGCAAAAGATCACTTCTCTTCCTGCTGACGACGCCCTGCCGGGTTGGTATCACACCAGTCAACCGCGTATCCCGCGTCCTGCCCATGTGGGGCAAAAGCATGCCCGCTGGGCGATAGTCGGTGCCGGGTTAACCGGGCTGGCCGCGGCTCGCCAGCTGGCGCTGAACTTCCCGGATGATGAGGTGGTGCTGATTGAGGCGCAGGACGTGGGTTACGGCTCTTCCGGGCGCAACGCCGGTTTCGCCATTGATGTCCCGCACGATATCGGAGCAAAGGACTATATCGGCGACGTGACCACCGCCAATTTGATCCTCAAGCTTAACACCCTCGGGCAGAACTATCTGCGTGAGATCGTGAAGCAGCACGGTATCGAGTGCCAGATGACCGATTCCGGTAAATACCAGGCCGCGGTGGGGGAGAAGGGGATCGCTATCTTGGAGGCCTACCGCAGCGGGTTGGAGAAAATTGGCCGTCACGCGGAGATGATCTCAGGGAAGGATCTGCCGGACCATATCGGCACTTCCTACTATCAGCAGGCGCTCTACATTCCGGGCACCATTCTGCTCCAGCCATCGGCGCTGGTGAAAGGGCTTGCGGATAGCCTGCCCTCTAACGTGACGCTGTATGAAAACACGCCGATTACCTCTATAGACTATGGCAACAAAGTGACGCTAGTGCATGCTCAGGGTAGTATCACCGCCGACACGCTGATCCTGGCCAATAACGCCTTTGCCGCTCATTTTGGCTTTCTGCGTGGCAGCCTGCTGCCGACCTTCCTCTATGGCAGCCTGACCCGTCCCCTGACCGCCGCCGAGCAGGCGCAGCTCGGCGGCAAGCCGGTATGGGGGGTTATTCCGGCGCATCCGTTTGGCAGCACCGTGCGCCGCACGGTCGATAACCGCATCCTGATGCGCAACAGCTTTAGCTTCCATCCTGACGGTCGTCCGCGTGAAAAACAGCTGGAGCACAATATCAATACCCATCGCAAATCTTTCGAGCGCCGTTTCCCGATGCTGAGCAAGGTCGATTTCGAATACTCCTGGAGCGGAGCCATCTGCCTGTCGGATAATCACGAAGGCTTCTTTGGTCAACTGGCACCAAACGTCTATGGCGCGCTGTGCTGTAACGGTCTGGGGATCACCCGCGGCACCGCCACCGGCAAACTGCTGGCGAATATGATCGCCGGGGAGCGCAACGAGCTGATCGATTTCCTCGTCGCCTCGCCGGGCCCAAACAGAACCCCGCCGGAGCCGTTCCTGTCAATTGGGGTGAACTCGGTGCTGAAGTGGGGCCAGTTCCGCGCCGGACTTGAGGTGTAGCATTCCGTGAAAACGCCTGATGGCGCTGCGCTTATCAGGCCTATGGGTTTCCGGGTCAGATAAGCGCAGCGCCACCCGGCACTCTTACTGAATGCCTTATAGCCCAATATCGCTAAGATTCGGGTGGTCGCTAGACGGCTACCCAGCGGCCAGTGATAGAGTTGCTCGGATTCCTTGCTTGGCGTGCAGCTTGTTTTAAGGCTGTTTGTGTGCTTCAGTGGCTTCGATCTAACTGTCCTGTAACTGAGCCCATAACAATTCTGCACCTGACAAATCACATCACCACGAGTTTGTTAAATATGTTATACCTACGCCGGACGCCGGACGCCGGACGCCGGACGCCGAGTGGCCCTGCGATCGCCGGGCATACCATTGGCGCCGGCATCGTGCTGGTAACGACAACATTAGAGCGTTTGAGCAGTTGCCTTGCCTCACGCCGGGAGGCTGGATTAACTGACCGCTGACAAAATGCGTGACAATGACAGTCCGTTTTGTGCCAGGAGCGGACGTAGAGGACGTCCTGCTTATTCCTGTTCAACAACCAAGCCGTTGAGCAGGAATAAGCAGGCATAAAATCCTAACTCCAGACCTAATTAGCGCTGAAATATTAGTAGAATGGCCTAAAATATCTTATAAAACTGCAGCTTATAGCCTGTGTTCAATATCCATAAGGACGATAATGAAATCCTTTAGCTTGCCAGAGATTTACCGTTCAACAAATTTAAACACCATTGGGATGTGGGATACTAATGCTGAAATCGGGGAAATTAGAGAGAAACACTACTACGACCCGATAAAACTCGCTCTGGCAACAGGCATAAAACCGCGTATGCCATTTTCGGTGTCGCAGCTAATTGATGAATTGAACGAGCTCACAAAGGGCGATCCACTCGCCGACATCCAGCCAGCACACAGTTTTCATTTCACCTTCTTACCACTGACTCTTCCACTTTATAAGGCAAACGAGCGATTGCCCTCGAAAGTGGATCAGTTGAAAAATATCTGGTCTGGGTATCATTCGAAAGAGATTGTGATCAGGCACCTTCGTTTAATCGCTTTGCCCAGCCAGTTGTTACTGGCGGGTATCCCAGATGAGCCAGCGATAGCCAGGCGTCAATCATTCTGCGAGAAAATTCTGGAGTCTAACTGGAAAGATGAGTTGCTGATGCGTCACGGCAGCAGTCCATTACCGGCACCATTCTGGCACAGTACGATCCTGCGCTACAGCGCTGCTTTTATGCCCGCAACGTTGCGTGAGTTTTTTTTGAAACGTCAGGAAATTGATTACGGGGATGTCTTCGGAGAATTGACATTAGCAAGGATAAGTTATAACTGGGAAAAATTTTATCCATTAGAGATTTAATATTGGCAATGTAGATACATGCCGGATGCAATTGACGTGTTCCTCAGTTTAAGCGGGCGAGTTTAGGTCCGCTCCTCGCTCTCAGCGGACCATTAGCTCAGTAAGCCCTGTCCGCATTTAGCCAGAAGGATTTTAAGCGATACTAAGTCGTTTGTAAGTCATTTAGAGGTTTTTCCAGTCAGGCAGTTTATTGGCCTTTTTGCGCCACCAGTGAAACGCTGCCGTCATTACGCCACACAGAATCCCACCGAAGAGACTTCTGAATATCGCCGAGGAAGGTTGAACGCCCATACCTTGCCAAACGAAAAACCACATAACGAGTCCCCATACAAGACCAAATCCGAGTCCCATAATAAACGTTACTTGCCAGAATGAAGCGAAAGGTAATGGTGGGATTTTTAGTCCTAACTTCCATAATGCAAGCAACAGAGGAGGAGCATAGTTGCTGCGCCACATGTTTTTACTTTCCATAATGGCAAATGCCCGTTTCTTTTTTCGCTCAAAACTCATCTTGTTCTCCCTGAATCACACATTAGCCTATTTGTGGGACCTCAATTATGATTCCCCGCATTCAAATCTGAATTATGACGTGCAGAATTCACTTGGTATCATAACTCAAAAGAGACTGCCTATGTCCGCTGTTCCCTCACAGCAGACCTTGAGATCATTTGGCTTGCCCACTCTGTGCAATTCTGAAATATCAAGACTTAGCAGGGTGTTTTTAAGGTAATAAAAACAGATTCAAAATATCGTTTTTGACGTTTTGAGGTCGGATAGGATTAAAGACACACCTTAACGTAACTTTTTAGATAATCGACCTCAAACTCCGGAAGTCCCTGTAGTGCAAAATGCTCGATATCCAGACTGCCCCTAAAGGCACCTGCTATATCCGAAATCAGGCTATGCCTGATTTATTCCTTCTTGCGCCGCAAGCAGTAACGTATTCAGCAATACATCGGCGCCGTTTACTGCCCACTGCGGCAAAATATTTTCCGCTTCGTTATGGCTGATGCCTTTCTCACAGGGGATGAAAATCATCGCCGTTGGTGCAATCCGGTTGAGATAACAGGCATCATGCCCCGCGCCGGAGACCATTGGGCGCTGGCTATAGCCCAGTCGCGCCGTGGCGTTGCGGATACGCTTCAGGCAGCCCTCATCGAAGTGCATCGGCGCATAATCAAAAATCCGCTCAAGCGCGACATCCAGTTTTCGCGCCGCCAGCTGCGCCACCGCTTGTTGCAGCCTGGCCTCCATCTGCGCCAGCTGTGCGGCTTCAGGATGGCGAAACTCGACGCTGCAGAACACCTCGCCTGGCACCACATTGCGTGAGTTGGGCGTCAGCTGCGCCAGTCCAATGGTGGCGCGGCCGTCCGGCGTGAAATCTTGGCCGATGCGTTCCACCGCTAGCGCCAGTTCGGCAAAACCGCACAGCGCATCGCGGCGGCTGCTCATCGGCGTGGTGCCTGCGTGTGCCGCGAAACCGCGAATAGTCACTTCAAACCAGCGCTGTCCCATCGCCGCATGCACCACGCCAATATCGATATTCTCCTCTTCGAGAATCGGCCCCTGCTCAATATGCAGTTCATAACAGGCGTGCAGCGGTTGCGGCTGTGCCGGACGTTCGCCCTGCCAGCCAATTGCCGTCAGCGCTTGTTGTACGCTGACACCGTCGGCATCAGTGCGCGCCAGTGCATACGTCTTACTAAAGACCCCCGCCCAGACGCCAGACGCCAGCATCGCCGGGGCGAAGCGTGCGCCTTCTTCATTGGTCCAGTTGACTAGCAACAGATCGCGCTCGGTCTCAATGCCGTGGTCGTTGAGCGTGCGTAGCACTTCCAGCCCGGCCAGCACGCCATAAATACCGTCATAGTTGCCGCCCAGCGGCTGGGAATCCGCATGGGAGCCGGTCAACACCGGCGGCAGCTCCGGGTTTCTGCCCGCACGGCGGATAAACATGTTGCCCAGTTCATCACTTTCACAGCTGAAACCCGCGTCGAGCGCCCAGCCGCGCAGCGCGTCGCGTCCCTGCTTATCCTCCGCGCTCAGTGCCAGCCGGGTGACACCGCCGCCGGGCGTGGCGCCGAAAGCGGCAAAGGTTTCCAGCGTCTGCCACAGCCTGGCAGCATTCACCTGCAACGGCACGCTCATTTCCCACTCCCCGCTTTAACCCGATAGCGGAAGTCACAGCGCCGTTCGCCGGACATAATGGTAGTGGTGCGCGTCAGCTCGACGTCTGGCGCATAACCGACGATAAACTTATCGTCGCGTGCGCATGAGAGAAGGTGACCAATTTCGCCCAACCCCATTTCGTGGTACATCTCGGCATAGCGGCATCGCGTCACATCATAGTTGTACTGCTGCTCATCACTGTCGATCACCTGCACATCCAGCGCGTTGTCTTTTTCCCACAAATACTGCAGTTCGACAAAACTGCGCAGATTCGCTTTCTGCGGCTCTTTTGCCGCGAATTCCCGCCCGGCCCGCACTGCTGCTTGCTCAATCGCTTCGCCAATCATTTCCTGAGCACGGGCTTTACCCAGCTCGCGCACCAGAATGTCGTAAATAGGCTTGATGATTTCCGCTTCGATTTTACGTCGCGCCAGAATCCCAAGCTCTTGTTGTTTACCACAGCTCATTGCATTGCCTCTGAAGTTACTTCGCGTTGCCACCGACGATGGTTTGCGGCTGCCATTTGCCATCGACCACTTTGTAGACGGTAAATGACGGATTTTTCAGGTTACCTTCGTTATCAAAGGCGATATCACCGGTGACGCCGGAGTAGTTGATGCTGCGCAGTACCGGCAGATAGACGCTGGCGTCAGTGGAGTCCGCTTTCTCAATCGCGGCAATCAGTACACGGGTGGCGTCATAGGCGAACGGCGCATGCAGTTCGATGTGGGTGTGGTAACGCGCCTGGTAGCTCTGCTCAAACGCTTTACCGCCTGGCATCTGATCAATCGCCAGGCCTGGTTCGAGTGCTACCACGCCTTCACCTTCTTTTTGCGCCAGCGTCAGGAAGGTCTGGCTGACAAAGCCACCCGCGCCCATCAGCGTCGCCTTGATCCCCAGCTGTTTGATGCGGCGTGCCAGCGGAGCGGCCTGGCTGTCCACGCCGCCAAAGAAAATCAGATCGGCGTTTTTGCTGCGGATCGCGGTCAGCACGGCGCTAAAGTCGACGGTTTTATCATCCACGTACTGGCGATCGACAATCTCTACGCCCTGCGCTTTCAGTGACTTCACGAACTCATCCGCCAGCCCCTGGCCAAAGGCGGTGCGGTCGTCGATCACCGCGATGCGTTTCGCCTGCAGCGTTTTCACAGCGTACTGGCCTGCGTAGTTGCCGCCATCATCGTCGTGACCCATTACACGAAAGCTGGTATCAAAGCCCTGGCGGGTATAATCGTGGCCGGTTGCCACAGGGGCGACCTGGGCGATACCGGCATCGTGGTAAATGCGCGCCGCCGGAATACTTGTGCCGGTGTTCCAGTGACCGACCACCCCGGCCACGCCGCTGTCCTCCAGGCGCTGTGCGACGGCAACCGCAGTGCGTGGGTCAGACTGGTCATCTTCTGACTGCAGTTTAAACACGACTTCTTTGCCGCCAATTTTCGGATGCTGTTTGTTCACATCGTCAATCGCCAGCTGAGCGCCGTTTTCCAGATCCTTGCCGATACGCGCGGAAGGGCCGGTCAGAGGGCCGGCCAGACCAATTAGTATCGTCTCCTGCGCCTGGGCGCAAGAGGTGGCGGTCAGTCCGGCCAGCAGCAGTGCGGCGCTCAGTGCCTTTAATGGCATGGTTTTCATTATTATTTCTCATGGTGTTGTGTTGGTGGTGAATTGGGCAATTCGCCCAGATAAATCTGTTGAATACTGTTATCCGCCAGCAATTCGGCGGAGCTGCCACGATGGACGATAGCGCCGCTGTCCATTACCCAGGCGCTGTCGGTAACTTCCAGCGCCAGCCGGGCGTTCTGTTCAATCAGCAGCAGGGTGACGCCCGCATCGCGCAGTGAGTCGATCACCTGAAAAATGGTTTCCACCATAATTGGCGCCAGTCCCATCGACGGCTCGTCGAGAATCAGCAGTCTGGGCTGGCTCAGCAGCGCGCGGCTCAGCGCCAGCAGTTGCTGTTCACCGCCAGAGAGTAATCCGGCTAACTGGTGCTGGCGTTCGGCCAGTCGCGGAAAGCGTGCCAGCAGCCCGGCGGTTTCCTGCTTCACTGCCGTACTATCGCGACGCGCCCAGGCGCCCATCTGTAAGTTCTCCAGCACCGTCATACGGGCAAACACGCCACGTCCTTCAGGTACCAGCACGATGCCATCGCGCAGCAGATCGTCCGGGCGACGGCCGCGCAGGGTGCGGCCGCGCCACAGGATGTCGCCGCTAAAAGGCTGCAGCCCGCTGATGGCGCGCACCGTGGAGCTTTTGCCTGCGCCATTGGCGCCAACCAGCGTGCCGTGTTCGCCTTCCTGCAATGCGAAATCAATCCCGTGCACTGCCTGGATGCCGCCATAGTGAACGCTGAGATTTTGTATCTGCAGGAGATCAGCCACGGGATTGTCCTCCCAGCCAGGCGCGGATCACTTCAGGGTGCTTGCGCACCATTTCCGGGTTGCCGGACGCGATCACTTTCCCGTAATTCAGCACCGACAGACGGTCACACAGGTTCATCATCAGTTTCACGTCATGCTCAATAATCAGGAGAGTTCTGCCGTCATCACGAATGCGACGCAGCAGATCGCCGAGCGCCACTTTTTCCGCCGCGTTCATTCCGGCGGCGGGTTCATCCAGCGCCAGCAGCTTCGGGTCGGTCGCCAGCGCGCGGGCTATCTCCAGACGGCGTTGATGGCCGTAAGCCAGGTCGCTCGCGCGGTAATTGGCGAAGCGTGCAATACCGGTGTACTCGAGCCAGTGCCACGCCAGTTCACGCGTTTGCGCCTCTTCGGCGCGCGCGCGTTCGTGGCGCGTCAGTGCGGCCCATAAACCGTTACGCGTGCGCACATGGCGGCCAATCATCACGTTTTCCAGTACGCTCATTTCGCCAAACAAGCGCAGGTTCTGAAAGGTGCGGGCGATACCTGACTGAGTGACTTTTTCGATAGCGCGTGGCGAGTAAGGTTTGCCGTCCAGCGCGAATTCACCGCGATCCGCCTGATACAGTCCGGTAATCAGGTTGAAGCATGTGGTTTTGCCCGCGCCGTTAGGACCAATCAGGCCGTAGATCTCATGCGGGTTCACCGTCAGCGAGACATCATCCACAGCGGTGACGCCGCCAAACCGTTTGTGCAGGTTACGTATGCTGAGCAGGCTCATACTTTCACCCCCTGATGCTTCACCGGCCACAGGCCGCCGGGACGGAACAGCATCACCAGCACCAGCGCGAGGCCATAGAACAGCTGACGCAATATTTCAGGATCGATCAGCACGCTGCCAAACAGCGCCTGCTGCAACGGTGCGGCCTGGCTGCGCAGCAACTCCGGCAGCGCCGACAGCAGCACCGCGCCGAGAATCACGCCCGGCACATGGCCGATACCGCCCAGCACCACCATCGCCAGCACCACAATCGATTCCTGCAGGGTAAAGGATTCCGGCGAGACAAAGCCCTGGAAGGAAGCGAACAGCACGCCCGCGACGCCGCCAAAAGAGGCACCCATGGCAAAGGCCAGCAGTTTGTAGTTGCGCACGTTGATGCCCATCGCGCGCGCCACGTCTTCGTCATCACGAATGGCATGCCAGGCGCGGCCGACGCGTGAATTTTGCAGGCGCACACAGATAAAAATGATGGCGACAATCAACAGTGCGAACAGGTAGTACCACAGGTAGAGCGCTGGCACTTTGATGCCGAAAATGTGGAACATACCGCTAAATTTCACGCCAAACAGCGACAGGGTATCGACGCCGGAAATCCCTTTCGCGCCGTTGGTGATATTCACAGGACGATCGAGGTTACGCATCAGGATGCGAATAATTTCGCCAAAACCGAGGGTGACGATTGCCAGATAATCCCCACGCAGGCGCAGAGTTGGCGCACCCAGCAGGATGCCGCAGACGCCAGCCACCAGGGCGGCGAGCGGGAGCAGCAATAAATACGAGGTATGCAGGCCCGCCGGCAACAGACTGTTCAGCGCCGGAAACGCCTCCAGCAGATGCGGCGACGCCAGCAGTGCAGCGAGATACGCACCGACGGCGTAAAAGGCGATAAACCCCATATCCAGCAGGCCGGTAAAGCCCACCACAATATTGAGCCCCAGCGCCAGCATGATATACAGCAGGGTGAAGTCGATGACGCGCACCCAGTAATTGCCGCCCGCCGCCGAGGCCAGCCACGGCGCGAGGATCAGCCCGGCGGTCAGCAGGATAATGCCGCTGTTCAGGCGGCGTACCGGTGCCCGGGCCAGTAAGTTTGTCATCGTCATGCTGTGTCCTCAGGCCCGTTGCGCCACGCGTTCGCCCAGCAACCCCGCCGGACGGAATACCAGCACCAGAATCAGCACCATAAAGGCGAAAACATCCTGGTAATTACTGCCAAATACACCGCCGGTGAGTTCCCCGAGATAACCCGCACCCAGCGATTCAATCAGCCCCAGCAAAATGCCTCCGAGCATGGCGCCGCGCAGGTTGCCAATGCCACCCAACACCGCCGCGGTAAAGGCTTTAATGCCGGGCAAAAAGCCCATCGAGAAGCTGGCGCTGCCGTAGTTACTGGCCATCATCACCCCCGCCAGCGCGGCAAACACGCCGCCAATGGCGAAGGTCAGGGTAATAATGCGATTTGGGTTAACACCCATCAGACTGGCGACCTGCGGATTCTCCGCCACGGCGCGCATACCGCGCCCCAGGCGACTAAACTCTACCAGCAGCCACAAGCCCGCCATCGCCACAAAGGCGACCATCAGCGTCACAATGCCAGTGACGGTAATAATCGACGGAGGATGTTCAATACTACCTGCAGTGATGGCGATCGGCTCCATCGGCAGTACCTGCGGAAACATCAGTGGATTACGGCTCCAGATCACCATCGCCACGGTCTGCAGCAGCACTGAAACGCCAATTCCGCTGATTAGCGGTGCGAGGCGCGGCGCATGACGCAGGCGACGATAGGCAAAGCGTTCGATCGCCATCGCCAGCAGGGCACATACTGCCATGGACAGCAGCAGCGCCAGCCCCAACTGTGCCAGCGGGTTAAGTGCCGGAAAATGGTGGACGAGCATATGCATCCCGGAAAGGGTCGTGAGCGCGCCAACCATAAGAATATCGCCGTGAGCGAAGTTAATAATGCGCAGGATGCCGTACACCATGGTGTAGCCGAGCGCTATCAGGCCATAAATGCTGCCAAGCATCAGGCCGTTAATGACTTGCTGAATGAGTGTATCCACAGATGTTTTCCGAAAATCGTTATTGCGCACACAGCATCCGATAATTGAATTTAACTGTGAAATACAGATATATTCTTTCTTATGATATTAATATGTTTAATTAAATTACTGTTTTGTATGTATTAATAAATCACCAACGATTTTGCTTAGTTGACTGGAAAGCCAATATATGAAAAAAACAGAACAATTAGTCACGGCCGTCGCAGCGGAGGAAAGCACATTACCGCACGATCCGCCCCTGCGGGCAGTGCGCATTTTTGAAGCGATTGCCCGGCTGGGCAGTATCAGCAGCGCCGCGCGTGAATTGCATATTTCGTCTTCCGCTGTCAGTCATCAGCTAAAAGTGCTGGAAAACTATCTGCAGCAGCCGCTGACCCATCGTCAGGGACGTCGATTGATCCTGAATCAGGAAGGGCGTGAATATTACCGCTCGATCCGTTCCGCCTTTACCGTACTGCGCCAGGCGACCGAGCATTTGTTTACACAGGGACGCACCCGTCAGGTGACCATCAGCCTGATTCCGCTGTTTGGCATGGGCTGGTTTATTCCGCGCCTGCCGCATTTTATGCGCGCCAATTCACAGACTGAAATTAACGTGGTGTACGCCAACCACCGTAATTACCTCAGCGATGCGTCAGACATATCGATCCGCTTTGGCAACGGCCAGTGGAAGGGGTATCAAAGTGAAAAGCTCCTTTCAGGCCAGATGGTGCCGGTGTGCAGCCGCGAGTTTCTACGCCTGCATGGCCATATAGATACCCCGGAGCAACTGGCGCAGATGCCGATGCTGCACGACGAGGAACGCAGTTCCTGGCCGCAGTGGTTTGCCCTGCAGAGTGTGCGCCGCGTACGACGTGATGGCCCGCAGTTTGAAGATGGCCTGCTGACCCTTGCTGCTGTCCAGTCCGGACTGGGATGTGCACTGATGCGTGAGCCGCTGATTGCGCCTTATCTGCGCAGCGGCGAACTGGTGAAAATTTTTGATCTGCCTATTGATGATGGCCGCGATTACTATCTATGTGTGCGGCAAAATGTGGAAATGTCGCCAGAGGGTAAATTATTGCAGAAGTGGCTGCGGCGGGAAGCACAACAATAGCGCAAAAAATAATTCCCTTCCTGCTGATAAAAGCCGCGCATTATTAACCTCAGAAAAACGTCAGATATCATGCGGAGCAAGAGGAAGTGACCATATCTCACGGCAACGAGAATCCCTTTCATGATCGGATGCAGTGCAGATCAGACGTTAAGTCTATCCATATCGAACATAATCTGATCAGTACTCTGGTCATGTTTTATGCAGCTGCGGATGATACAGAACCCGTCAGACTTTTCGCGACCCTATGCCGCATAATTTCGACTGTTTGACGGTAATCGGGTAGCGGTCAATGTCCGCTTTGAGCGAAAAGCGGGAGTACGCAGTTTGCCCTACAATCAAAGCATGCTGATACTCCTTATGTAAATCACATTGAGCTACGCTAAGCAGATAAGACAGAGATATTTATAAATCCACAACTCTTAGAAAACCGATCAGTCCCGCCATGGCCGGGCTCAGTGAGTTCTGGTTCTTATAGCAAATGCAGATTCTCCTGCGCGCCCATTGGTCGTGTAGCGGCAATATTTGGTAGGGAAGCTTTTTGCAGAAGCGCTCAGCTACAGATACCGGAAGAATCCCTACGCCAATGCCGCTACTAACCATCTCGCAAATACCTTCAAAACTGCTCATTCTAATGCGGTAAGTCAGTTGATGACCAAGCCCTCTGGCATGTTCGCTGATGTGATCCTGCAACGCATTGCCAGGGTAAAGCCCAATAAAAGGTTCGCCAATCGCGTCCAAGAGAAAGACGTTATCTCTGCCTCGAAGAGGGTGAGTGACGGGAGCGATAAGAGCAAGTCTGTCATCTGCTATGGGTTCAAGCGTGAGTTCGCCGGCATCTACTGCATCTGAGACGAGCCCTGCTTCAACGATACCATTGTTAATACTGTTAATGATATCCGCACTGGTTCTCTCTTCTAGCTCAATGGCCACATTGGGATATTCTGTAAGCCACTTTGCAAGCTTTCCAGGCAGAAATTCGGTCATCGCAGAAGTATTGGCATATAATCGTACCTTCCCTCTGACGCCTTTAACGTAAGCGCCTAGTTCAGCTTTAAGCCGCTCCTGCTGGGACAGTATTTCACGGGCATGGCGGACAAGGATCTCACCGGCTTCTGTAAGGCTGACGCCTCTCGGATGGCGAAAGAACAGTTTCACTCCGGTGTCTTCTTCTATGCTTTTCAGCCTCTCACTGGCCGAGCCAGTAGCCAGGCTGGCGTACCGGGCACCATGTGTAATGCTTCCCGCATCGGCGATGCAGACGACAAGTTTCAAATCAGAAAGATCCAGCCTCATAAGATATTCACCTAAGCCTTCGGACCATCCGAAGCATGACGCACTTAAACCAGATTGTCTACCAATGGCCGGGATGTTTGAATTTATGGAAATCCTTCGTCAGGGCAAATTTCGTGAGCGAACAACTGTATGTCTATCTTTTATTGATATTTATCCTCGCCGGTTTCGTAAAAGGCGTGACCGGAATGGGTTTGCCAACAGTGACAATGGGATTACTTGGCATGTTTATGCCTCTCCCGATCGCGGCGTCACTGCTGGTTATTCCATCTTTCGTGACGAATGTGCTGCAGCTTTTTACCGGCCCTTCAGTGATGCTTATTATCAGACGTCTTTGGCTGATGATGCTGCTTATACTGGCTGGTACGGTGGCAGCATCTTCTCTTCTTATCAGCATTAATACGGCCTGGTCAGCGTTCGGCCTGGGTGTGGTTTTAATTGTTTATGCTGTTTTTGCGCTGACATCGCCGTCGCTTACAGTTTCTCAGGCCCGGGAGAAATGGATGTCACCCGTTATTGGCGGCATTACAGGCGTAATAACCGGTGCGACAGGCGTATTCGTTATGCCTGCCGTTCCCTTTCTTCAGTCGCTTCGCTTTAGTAAAGATGAACTCGTCCAGGCCCTTGGGTTGTCATTTACCGTTTCTACGGTTGCGCTGGCCGCTGGACTTTATCTTCATGACGCATTCCGGGTAGAGCAGATTTCGCTGTCATTTATGTCCATACTCCCTGCCCTGGCTGGAATGTGGCTGGGGCAGAAGGTGCGGGCATGCATCAGTGCGATGCGTTTCAGGCAGTGTTTTCTTCTGTTTCTGATTGTTCTGGGAATAGAGCTGATTTCACGCCCCTTTATCTGATTGTCCAAACCCGAAGAGCCGGATGTAGCAGAATGGTTGCCGGATCTGCAGAGTTAATAACCGGGAGAATGTAATGAGCAGCAATCAATTGTCGGTACTCAGCTTTCTTGAGGCTCAACTGAATGGTACGTTGAAGCCCGGCGGCACTACGCACATGAACTATCCGACGCCAATATCACAACTCCTAGGTTTTCATCTGGTGGCCATTAATAAGGGAACTGCCACGCTGGAGATGTATGCCGATGCGTCAATACACGGGAATCAGCAGTACGGTACACGGGGGATAAATAACAGAGTTGGCTGATGCCACTGTCGGAACGGCACATTCTACCCTTATGGGGCCAGAAGAAAGCTTTACGAGTATAGATATCAAAACTTCTTTTCTGCGTCCGGTATGGAAATCCAAGCTGACATCACACGATTATGTCATTCATCAAGGTAAGGCCATCAGCCACTATTGCTGTGAAATCAAAAGGGATGACGGTAAGAGCGTGGCCATCATACAGAGCACAGTTATGATCTTTAAGGGGGATAAGGCGTCCGGACGATGAAATTTTCGCAACATGAGCGAGATCTGCACGAAGATCAGATAGCACCCTTTAGATAAGGAGGATGATGTGTTACATGCTAAAGCGCTTCTGTTTTTATATGGGCGGTACACTGGTAGACTCAACGGCGGTAGTTGAGAAGGAATGGCGCAGGTCACCGGACTTCAGATACTACTCTAACGGCCACTTTATAAGTCAGCCATCCCTCACAGGATGGCTGTATATTTTTAATTTAATGAAATACGAACCACACTATCCGGGCCTTTCGTAGTGTTGTCGTGATTGAAGTCCTGCTTCACTGTTACGTATAAAGTTTTGCCGTCCGGTGTTATCAGCAGACTGTTGGGATGGCTGGTGAAACTCCAGCTGTTTTTCACAGCATAGCTGCCGGCATCAAGCTGCAGCACCTTCTTTGACTCACGCTGGCTGATGAAAATTTCGTTGCGCTTCGTGTTAAACTTAATTCCCAGCGCATCGCCTTCAAGACGTTTGATAACTTTCCCGCTGCGCTCATCAAATACCAGCGTGGTTTTGGCTTTTGAATCATCGGTCACGAACAGGCGCCCGGTGACCGGATCTTCTGCCATATTCAGGAACAGATACGTTTTTTTATCTCCCGGCGTCCAGCGTTGTTCGATTTTATGCGTGCCCGGGTTAATCACCAGAACTTCACCGCCGCCATTGGCGGCATAAATGCGATCTGTCAACGGGGAATAGATAATCCCCGTCACCCATTTTCCGGCGTTCTCGATTCGGGCTTTTAGCGTCATGGTGCTGGCATCAACCACGGAGATGAACCCAGGGTCGGCAACGCCGCCGATAAGCAGTTGTCCTTTGTGGAAGAGGATCTCACGCGCGCCAACCGGGTCACCATCCTTATCTTTGCCTTCAAACATCAGGCGCTGCAGCACCTTGCCACTTTGCACGTCCACTTTCGATACCCCGCCATCGAGGGTGTTGGTGGTGTAGTAAACTTTGCCATTATCGTCGGCCGCCATGCCGAAGTTTTTCAGGTCGGTGTGGGTTTCACCTTGTGTGGCAAGCGTTGTGGGATCGAGTTTATAAAGCACCCCGCCGTTGACATTTTTGAAACCCTGCGCGCTCGCGACGTACAGTGCGTTTGCCGTTGGGGAGTAAACCATCTCATACAGACCGTCAGCGAGTTCGCGCTGCTTAAGCGTAGCCGAATCAGGCGTAGCAGCTGGCGCTGTTGCGCTCAGGGTTAACGCCGCAGTAAGGACACTGAAGCCCCATGTCTTTCCTTTTATCCACTGAAATTTGTTCATTTATTGTCCCGTCATACTGGAAACGTGCCGTTTTTATAAATATGCATTTATTTACATTTAACTTACAAAATAATCTGTGCATAATAAAGTAAATAATTATCATTTACATTTTTGTTTATATAAATGATTTGCAAAAACGACAATAACTGACAGGTAATATGATGATTCTTAACGGCAGGGTTAATCGCGCGAAAGCGCAATCAGGGTCAATTCATACTCCCTTCTCACTTTCACTGCTTGCGCTGGCGATGTCCGCCGTCATGCACCCGGCACAGGCGGATGAGAATACGAAAGAACAAGAGATGGTTGTCTACGGCGACGGGAACGGGAGCGCCGATTCGCAGCAGGATTATGCGGTAAAAACCACGCGTTCAGGCACCAAAATGCTGCTGATACCGCGTGACGTCCCCCAGTCCGTAAGCGTCATGACTCGCCAGCGCATTCAGGATCAAGACCTGCAAACCATCGATCAGGTATTAACCAACACAACCGGCGTTTCGTCGCAGCAGGTTGATAGCGAACGTTCCAGCTATTTTTCCCGCGGCTTTGAAATCACCAGTTTCGCCTACGATGAGATCCCCACATCAATGGGCGACGCGTGGAACTTTGGCGACGCGCAGGAAGATACCGCCATTTACGATCGTGTAGAGATTGTGCGTGGCGCAAATGGACTGATGACCGGCGCTGGCGATCCGGGAGCAACGGTGAACATGGTGCGTAAACGTGCCGACAGTAAAACCTTCAGGGGCAACGTCAGCGCAAGCTACGGAAGCTGGAACAAACAGCGCTATATGGGCGACATCTCCGCGCCGCTCAATTCCGACGGTAGCCTGCGCGGACGCGTAGTGGCAGGTTATCAGGATCAGGACAGCTGGCTCGACAGATATGGTAAGCGTAAGAAATTTCTCTATGGCGTAATTGAAGGCGATGTAACGGAACACACGACGGCCTCACTGGGCTGGGATTATCAGCAAACAAACACCGCCAATCCGACCTGGGGCGGATTACCCAGCCTGTACAGTAACGGCACCCGCACCCGTTACGATCGCAACGTCAATACCTCGGCGAACTGGACGGGATACGCCGTTGAATCGCGTAAAGTTTTCGCTAAGCTCACCCACAGCTGGGATAACGGCTGGTCGGTTCGTTTTAATGGAACCCACGGCGAGCAAACGTTCAGCGACACCCTGCTTTACGTAATGGGCAATCCTGAGGTTACCACCGGCGAAGGTGCATCAGGCTGGGGAAGTAAGGATCGCGGCAAGCGCACCCTGGACTCCTTTGACACCTATGCCAGCGGGCCTTTCGAACTGCTCGGGCGTCAACATCAGCTGATGGCCGGGGCCAGCTATAGCCGTCAGCATAATGCCACCTTCAGTAAAGACGGGCCGATGGACAGCGATCGCATTGGCATCTTCAACAACAGCTGGGACGGGAGCGTGGCCGAGCCGGAGTGGGGCGACTGGTATCAAAATGCGGATGATATCGTGCGGCAAAAATCGGCGTATATGGCGGCACGCCTGTCGCTAGCGGATCCGTTGTCACTGATCGTTGGTGCACGCTATACCCAGTACAGCTCAGATGGCAGCAGCGGCGATATGCGTAAATACAACACCACGCCTTACGGTGGGCTGGTGTATGACATCAACGACAGCCTTTCCGCTTACGCCAGTTATACCTCAATTTTTGCCCCGCAAACCAAACGCACAAAAGAGGGGGCATGGCTCTCACCCGTCACCGGTAAAAACTATGAAACCGGCCTGAAGGCAGACTGGATGGACGGTCGACTGACCACCAACGTTGCCGTATTCCGCATCGAACAGGAGAACGCGGGAGAAGCCATCAGTGGGGAATTCGTCAATGGATCCAGCGAACAGGCTTATCGCGCAACCAAAGGTGCAGTAAGCAAAGGGGCGGAGTTTGAGGTTAACGGTGCCGTTACCGACAATCTGCAGCTTACCTTCAGCGCGACCCGCTACGTTGCCCGTGATTCAGATGGCCGCTTCAACAGCTTCGCGCCGCAGACGCAGCTGAAGATATTCAGCCGCTACCGCGTCCCGGTGCTTCCGGATCTGACCGTAGGCGGCGGTATGAACTGGCAGAATCGGGTGTACAAAGATGTTACCGGTCTGGACGGGGAGACGCAGCGCCTCTACCAGGGCAGCTATCCGATCGTCGATTTGTTCGCGCAGTATCAGCTGACAAAACAGCTGGCGGTGCAGGCAAATGTCCGCAACCTGTTTGATCGCGAATACTACTCCTACCTCGATGACTCTGCCGTTTATGGCGAACCGCGTAGCGTCTCGGTAACCGTGAACTACACATTCTGATGTAATCAGCATAACGTTTTCCCGGCCATCACCTGTTCCGAAATGCTCTGCCGCTCAACCGGCATGATGGCCCCGTCGCGCCACGTTTAGCTGCATAACGCGTTCTGCGCCTGCCTCGGTGCCATCCTGGCCTTGATTGCGTGGCGGTGGATGCGACCACGGCAAAGCGGCATTTCGGCTGGCTGGTATGCCAATCGGCCTGAACGGCACGGCGATTGCCGCACATGCGGTTATGGTGGGCGCCCTTCTGGTGACGAACAATATGCGAAATTTGAGCGAGTGCCGGGTCTGGCGCTGGGAGACTGGGTAAGTTGCAGAAGAATATCAAGGGACGTCCGCTCGTGCCAGGAGCGGACGTCAGATCCGATTAATACAATCAGCGCAACGCCTTTGAGAAACAGACAGCTTCTGTCCTACCTATATATGGGCCGTAATTCTCAATAAGGATATAACCATTTTTCTTGTAGAAATTTACAGCCCGATGGTTGATGTGTCTGGTTTCCAGCCTAAGCTCGATATATCCCATCTCTTTTGCGGAGTCTTCAAGAAAAGTAAGTAAAGCATTACCAACCCCTGGCACACTTCGGTCTGAAAACATCCTTTTAAGCTCGGCTATATCTTGCGTTAATGGCCGTATAGCACCGCATCCTACAGCGTTGCCTTGAGAATTCTTGGCTAATGCCCACAAAGCTTTATCATCACTCATGGCTTCAGTGATGAAATTGCTTTTGCCGTTATCGCCAGTAATCGCGGCAAGTTCTGCCGATAGCAATTCGATTAGGTGATGAGATTCTGAAGAAAATGGATCAGATTTCACTACTGTTATCATGGTCCTACCCTGCAGGATGAATGTGATCAACATAAAGCATCCTGCTAAGGAAAGCATCAGCCCAAACGGGTGATGGGACAAAATTGTTTTCAAACTATCCCCAGGGTCTCATGTCCGCTCCTCGCTCATAGCAGACATCGCAACGCTTCAGGCGGTCCGCTAAGTGCCGAAGCGGCCGTTGCTAACAATAGTCTGAGTTGATCAAAGGGGAACAGGTCAGTTCAGGTTCAGGTGAATGTCCTCATGGGTGATATGAGGACATTCCTGATTGAGTGGTGCTTTCATCAGTGGGGAGCTGTCACTATCTCTTTGCCTCGAAAGCAATCTTGAAGGCTAACCCTGCCAGTACAGTACCTATTAACCAACGTTGCGCTTTTATCCATGAAGGGCGACCCGAAAGAAACACTGTGATTGAGCCTGCCACAATGACAATCACGGCATTTACCATCAGGCTTATAAAGATTTGAATACACCCAAACGCCAGTGATTGGCCAAGAACGCTGCCATGACCTGGTTGAATAAATTGCGGAAGCAAAGACAAATACATGATGGCAATTTTAGGGTTAGCGAAATTAGTAATGAAGCCCATCATGAACAGTTTATTAGGGGCTTCAATCGGCAAATCTTTAACGGAGAAAGGAGAGTTTCCACCGGGTCTTATATTTTGCCAGGCGAGATAAAGAAGGTAAGCGGCTCCGCCAAAACGAAGTAGATCGTAGGCATAAGGAATGGCGAACACAAATGCCGTTATGCCAAATCCGGCACAAAGCATGTAAAATACAAATCCAAGCGCAACGCCGCCAAGAGAAATAAATCCAGCACGCTTTCCCTGGCAAATGGAGCGAGAGATTAGATAGACCATGTTTGGTCCAGGAGTTAATACCATTCCTAACGCAACCAGGCCAAACGTAAGGAAATGTACGTGATCAGGCATGACTTATCTCCAAAAGTAAGTTATGCCCAGACGCGCGGCTCGTAATGACCCATGCTTCACGATAGTGATCTATCTTTAAGCGTCAGTAACATGGGCGCATTTATGATAACACATTTCAACAACACATGGTTCTGTAAATCATAGCATTAATTGCCGAGGCAGTGAGCGGTTTCCTCTATTCTCAGTACCTTGTGGCTATGTCCGCCGAAATGAGCCTGAATGCCTGTCGTATGTCATTATATGTCGAATTAACCGCTTATCTGAGTCCAGGCCCCTCATTGTTCAGGACACTTCGTGATGAGTATGGGTTTTGAACTTTCCTTCTTCACTCAAAATTGCCTCTAAGTTCCAGCCGCGCTGAGGACCTGCTGTGGTCCAGTGCATCACTTTTATGTTAGAAGAAAGCATTCATTAAGATCACTTGAGGATAAGCAGAATGCTTCTGGAAAAGCTCAGGTTGCTGGAATGCAGCCTTCACGGTGAAAGGCGAAACAATCGTGAGTGGCTTGAGCGGCTTTTCCACCCTGAATTCCTGGAAATAACACGTTCAGGCGTTATGGTTGACCGTTCAGAGACGATCACGTCGCTATTAAACGAGAAAACTGCATCACATATTATCAGCAGCGATTTTCGACTCACCGAAATGGGGGGGGGCTGCGTCATGCTTCACTACCGGACGTCTTATGCTGACGGCAGTCTTCCTGCATTGCGTTCTTCCTGCTGGCTATATTCGGATAAAGATGGCTGGAATCTGGTTTTTCACCAGGGAACGCCAGTTGCAGCTGCTGTGTAAATTTGCGACTGAGATATGGTACATGTGGGTCATAGCTGGTCAACAAGAGAGCAATCAGTGCATAGCCTCAAAAGCGTCTCCCGTCTAATTCCTGATGTGCGTTCAGGTAAGAAGCAATACACCATTCGCTGGGTGAAGGAAAAATCATTCCGGGGCCGATGCGTTATGTGAATGCAGATGATGATTCTGACACTTTTGTAGTGCAAGTGACTGAGGTGAAAACAATGAAGCTCTTCTCTGTGGCGCATTATCTGGGCAGGTTAGAAGAATCGCAGATGAGGTTCTTCTGAGTGGTATGCGGGAGCATTATCCTGACATCGGGCTCGATTCAGAGGTAGCAGTGATGCATCATCTGGTACCTCTAACATAGGTTCTGCGCTGGAATGTTACGTTTACTGTTTTAAAGTTTTCCAGCTGTACTGGACTAAACGCCCGTCCATCGCTCAAAGCGGGTTCAAGCTTGCTCCTGTCTCTGTTATCAGATACTGGACTGAACAGCCCTAAGCGTTCTTTTACGTATCCATCCACTACCTGCCCGTATTGCCAGCCAGTAAGCAGTCATTTTCAGCTGAGTAGCACGATCCGGACAGTAAATGAACGTTTCAGTTCGCAACTCATGTTGCCCTTTTTTGATTTTCGTCACCCGGTAGCGCAGCAAAAGCTTCGCGTAACCCGGCGCAACTGGCGCCAGGTAAGCATCAGTATCCGGTACATTTTCCAGGCCAAAATCTGCACGCCAGAACTGTCCGCGCAAACCGTAGCAGAGCTCGGATGCTGACTCTTCCAGAAGAGTAAAACTGTGCAGGCCGAAGCTGTTGATCGCCTGGGGTTGTTTGTTACGTCGAAATTTTTGCGGAAGTTGTCGCACAGACATTAATAACCGGATGACGGCATCTTGCTGAATATCGAATTCTGATACTAATGGCAGGATCTTTTCAGGTGAGTTTGTATTAATGACGGTCTGATGTTTTTCGTAAAACTGGAACTGAGGTAGGACAACGGGTATATCTTCCCATTGAGCAAGCGCCTTCCTAGTAACAAAGCCTAAGTTCAACATGTTACCTCCTTGTTATCCTTAAGACCAGCCAGAGTGACAGATGTCTTAAAGTAAACAATAACCGACGCAATATCCTGTTTTTTTAAAGACTTTTACGACAGTTATGCTTAATTGCATTCATAGAGGAGAAAGAGCCTGCTCCTATCATCTAAATATAGCTGGTACATAATGTCGTCCGCTTATCGCTCAAAGTAGTCTGTCATGCCTGCTTAAAAACAGACTTAACGTGGAGAGTTGGCTCCTAATTAAAATTCCAGATGTTAACTTAAATGTTGTAGGTAATTGATTAAAAATTTTTATAAAATGGGGAAATATTTACTTGAAGCGAAATGGGCGGTAATGTTGAGGGATTTCATCGCTTTGCCCGTCACGTAATTCTTCAGAAACAATCCGCCCAATCGTCGCTGCACAAGTTACCGCAGGATGCATAGATGCAACGTATATGCCCTCATCAGCAAAACCAAGAACTGGATAACCATCCCGCGGTACAGGGCGTTCTCCTACTGAGTACTTGATGAGAACTGCCGACTCTGCACCCGCGAGCCTGCTTCTTACCGCGATTTGTGCAGAAACCGCCGTATCTCTTACGTTTCCATTTGCAGGATAATCTTCTGCTGCTAATAAATCCCCGTTGCGTGCATGCCTAACCTCAATATCATCCCCCGAGATCAGCGTCTTGACCACGCGCCGGGGAACAGCAAAGCGCAGTAATATTGCTGGTGATGACAAAATCGGTACTGGAATACTTATACGCTCAGTCAGGGCTGGAATCCCAGTACCACAGGCCAGTACAACACAATCTGCATCCATTTTACCCCTGGAGGTCAGGATCCCCGTCACTTTACCTTTAACCATGCAAAAACCTGAAACGGTTGTTTGGGTCTGCAGCACTGCTCCTCTCTCACATGCTTTATTGACCAGAATACGCGTCGCCTTAAGCGCATTGACAGCACCATCTTTTGCAGCATAGCGGGCTTGTTGGGGGGATTGACTAACGCAGGCTCAAGTCTGGCTATATCAGCACGATGAAGGAGGGTTTCATCCTCCATGAAGACCCCGGATGTCTCGCCGTAACTTAACGAACCACTCCAGTTAATCTGAAGTTCCGGTATTTTTTCTTCCAGCCTGTGCCAGTCTGTAAGTGCGGCGCGCCGGAGAAGCACATCAGGCGCATCATTTTTCACTATAGCAGTCAACCAGCCAAACGCGTTAGCTGTTGCACCTGATGCAGGCATATCTTGTTCAACAATGGTGACCTCAAAATCAAGGTGGGCAAGATGCCATGCGATAGAGGCGCCAGTAATCCCAGCACCGACAACGATGATTCTTTTTTTTCGGGTCACTGTGCCAACTCCTTTTGGGAAACATATTCATAACAGGATGCAAAAATAATCTTTTAAAGACAACTTCGCAGAATTGCAAAATTCGTCGCCACTACTCTTTAAGACACTAACTCTTGAGGACGGCTTGATGCTCGAAGATGGCCGTCGAAGTGTGACACGCATTCACTGAGTAACAGGCCGCTTCGTGGCAGAAGCTGACGTTTCCAACCTCTGCATGCACTAATTGGTGGAGAACAAATCTCACGGTATAGCTAAGCAGACGCGCAGAAATCATCAGGTTCTAAGTGTCGAAAACGGCCACCGGTCCACAGAAGCGTGCTGAGGCGTCCCGGATAAAGGCGCTAAGGGGGTATGTTTAATTTTTTTATACAGTAGCAAAAAAAAGGTCGCCACCGGGAGCGACCTATTTTAGATGTTTTTTCAGGCATCATTTCCTTCGATGCCGTTTACGCTTCAGGTATCCATGTATCTGCTTCGCTGTCATCCGGGTAATAATAGCCATTCGGTACTGATTGAAGCTCTATCAGGCTGCCCCATGGAGTCTGGAAGTATACGCTTGCATTATCTTCAGTATCTTCATGACGCGAGTTTCCGTGTATTTCTGAAAGAAATTTCCCTCCTGCTGCTTTTACCCTTTCCACCGCGTAATATATATCGTCCACGTAAAGTGAAATGTGGTTCCAGCCAATATCCTGCAGTCTTACGGGTTGTTCCTGCTCCCTGCTTACTATCTCAAAAAGCTCCAGATTTGGACCATTACCAATCCTTAGTAATCGTTGTCTGATAATCATTGAGTCAGGGCTTAAACCCAGCTGCCTCTCAGTATCCGTTCCTTTTCTTGGAGGATCGTTGTCTGTGAGACCGTTATAAACAAACCTGGCGTCCAGCGCCTTTTTCAAAAATTCAGTTGCTTGGTGTAAGTCTGGAACGGTCAGCCCTACATGGTTTATGCCCCTGCTTAGGGGGCGTTCCATTTTATTTCTCATGTTTACCCTCTGGTTAACAACCTGGATGACTCATACAGAGGGTAGTTCCTTCTCACTTAGATGCCACATCAGGTTGTTATGTTTAATGTAGAAGAGCTTCCCTGTTGCCATCATTTTACGTCCGCTTATCGCTCATAGCGGACAATAATCATTCTTTTATATAAGGTTACTTACTACCGGGAAAAGCACTTCAAAGTATAAGTAACCTTCTAACCAATTGGTTGGTTAGACGTGCGACTTCGGATTGCTTCAAGCCCAACCTGTTGCCCATAAGAAAGCTCCAGAGTATTACCATCAGGGTCAGCGAAGAAAACGTAATAACCCACAGGTTCTCCGATATCTTCAGGCTCTTTACGTAACACACCTTCATCCCGGGCCATACCTGTTTTCCTTTCAATTTCTTCGCGGTCGGCACAGGCAACGCCCAGATGGCCGAAATGACCCAAGGGGGTATCAGTCACATTGTCCGCCTGAACTAAAACCAGCGCAAATGGGCGGGTGTGGTCGCTTAGCCAAGCCACTTTACGGGCATCCGGAACATCAGGTTCGCGCCGGTGGACAACAGACATACCGGCATAGCGCTCATAGAATGCAATACTTTTATCTAATTCTCTTACGACAAAAGCAACGTGCGTAAAACCAATATCTATCTTTTTCATATCTATGATTTACCTATTCGGAGCCAAAAGCTTTACTCTAAAACCTTAAGTACACTTAAGGTCAAGATATTAAATTTTCCCCTATATATTAGATGTGAATGTCCGCTTTTCGCTGTGAGTTCAACCGATGGATGCAACACACTTATCAAACCGCTCTGCGGGTGAATCATAGTCTAGCGTTTTTCTCGGTCTTTCATTTAGCTGTCTGGCAACACAGTTAAGTCTTTGCTGGCTGTGAACGTTCCTTTTGGAGAATATTGTCTGAGTAGCCTGTTCGTATTTTCATTTGAGCCACGTTGCCATGTAGATTGAGGATCACAGAAATAAATCTGTATGTCTGTCGCTACAGTAAATCGAGTGTGGCTGGTCATTTCAGCGCCTCGATGAATCGCCACGGATTTAACAGACACCTCAGAGTCATTTAAGATGACTTACAGAGAGGTGCACATGAGCGGTAAGCGTTATCCTGAAGAGTTTAAAATTGAAGCAGTCAAACAAGTTGTTTATCGTGGTCATTCTGTTTCCAGCGTTGCAACACGCCTCGATGTCACCACCCACAGCCTTTACGCCTGGATAAAGAAGTACGGTCCGGATTCTTCCACAAATAATGACCAGTTAGATTCTCAGGCCGAGATCCGCCGCCTCCAGATAGAGCTGAAGCGGGTTACCGACGAACGAGACATATTAAAAAAAGCCGCGGCGTACTTCGCAAAGCTGTCCGACTGAGGTACGCCTTTATCCGCAACAACAGCTGTTGCTGGCCTGTTCGCTTGCTCTGCCGGGTCCTGGATGTCCATCCGAGTGGATTTTATTTCTGGCTTCAGCAGCCATATTCACAGCGTCACCAGGCAGACCAGTTGCTGACCGGGCAGATCAAACAGTTCTGGCTTGATTCTGGCTGCGTCTATGGTTATCGCAAGATCCATATTGATCTTCGTGATACCGGGGAGCAGTGCGGAGTGAACCGGGTCTGACGGCTGATGAAGCGTGCCGGAATTAAAGCTCAGGTTGGGTACCGTGGCCCACGGGCACGTAAAGGCGAAGCCAGCATCATTGCACCCAACAGGCTCCAGCGGCAGTTCAATCCGGACTCGCCGGATGTGAGTTGGGTAACGGACATAACCTACATCCGAACCCACGAAGGCTGGCTGTATCTGGCCGTGGTGGTTGACCTGTTCTCCCGAAAAGTTATCGGCTGGTCAATGCAACCCCGCATGACGAAAGAGATTGTCCTGAACGCATTACTTATGGCGGTGTGGAGGCGTAATCCTCAAAAACAGGTACTGGTTCACTCTGATCAGGGCAGTCAATACACTAGCCATGAGTGGCAGTCGTTCCTGAAATCACACGGTCTTGAAAGCAGCATGAGTCGTCGCGGTAACTGTCACGATAACGCGGTTGCGGAGAGCTTTTTTCAGGTACTGAAACGCGAACGGATTAAGAGAAAGATCTACGGAACGAGAGACGAAGCCAGAAGCGATATTTTTGATTACATCGAAATTTTTATAACAGTATGCGTCGGCATGATTCGAGCGAGCAGATGCCACCGACTGAATATGAGAATCTATATTATCAACGGCTCAGAAGTGTCTAGATTATCTGTGGCGATTCAATGCAGAGAATCACCTTGCTTGTATCTGTCCCAGATAATCGCCTTTTGTTCTGGCGTGTAGTAAATGCGAGTTCTTCGTTTCATGGCAACATCCCCCTTGATCAAGGATAGCGTTGCATCGACCCGTTGAACTCACAGCTCAAAGCAGACGCTGCTAATATTGGAATGTACTAATCTGTGGGGGGGCTGGTCACACGCCTCTGCGTTTATATTCTGTCTACGGTGCTGATACAGATTGAGGGAGTGATAAATGAGAACGGGTATACTCGGTGTAGGCGATTTGACTGAAAAAATTGTAGCCGGGTTTTACCGGGCGCAGACCGCTGCGGAAATCATCCTTTCACCGAGAAACGCTGCGCGGGCAGAAAAGTTGCGAGATGCTTATGGCTGCCAGGTGGCAAAGAGTAATCAGTCGGTGGTTGACCGGGCAGATAATCTGATCGTTGGCGTTCGGCCCGATGCTTTGCCGCAGCTGGCATCGGAGATTATTTTACGCCCCGGACAGACCGTCATTTCCCTTGTTGCCGGCGTCAGTATCCCGCATTTGCAGGCACTGTTCAGGCATGATCGTATTATCAGAATGATGCTCACCTACGCTGCTGAAATAAACCGCTCCACGGTGGTGCTTTCCGCCTATGAAAATGAGGTTGTGCGTTATTTCTCTGTGCTGGGAGAGGTTACCGTACTGGACACCGAGGATGCGTTTGAACTGGCAACGGTCAGTATGTGTATGAACGGCTGGTTTTACCATCTTGCTGACGGGCTGCAAAACTGGTTATTGGAAAAAGGGATGGCCCAAAATGACGCCCGCGCGCTGGTACTTGGTGCCATGCGCGATTGTGCAGAATATGCAGGCCACAATAGCCAAAAACCTCTAGGTACGATGCTGAAAGCTATCGCAACGGAGGGAACCTATACGGCGCAGGGGGTAGACATTCTTGAGCAGCAACGGTCGTTGCAACCCTGGATTGATGCTGCGAACAAGGTTTCAGAGTCACTAACTGCCTCTCAACTCTCGTCAAAAAAATAGTGTCAGATCCCACTTTGCGGGGGATTTATCCAGAGCCGGTGCCGGCGCTCCTCAGGGGAACAGGACAGGGCAGACGTATGGCTTTTTCAACGTCCGCTGTGTGCCAAGAGCGGACGTTAATGTCAGTGTTCTCAGGCAGAGACACATCAGAAATGACTGCCTCCTGATAAAACGGCGTTAATTTTTGCATGTTATTTTTTCATATCCGTATAAATTAATCCTACCCGACAAGTACTCACCTAAATATACCTCACTGATTTTACTAAAGCCTTTCTTTGTAACTTCAGTTTCTAACCATTCATTGTCTTTATTAAGGATTTCTAACAGATCATGATTGGCCAAACCGTCCACTATAATTGGGTAACGTATATTTTCATCGCCACTTTGTATGATGGTTAATTGCCCATTCTGTTCGAGGACGACGCGTTTTAGTTGTTCTATCTCGTAAATTCCATTTGCTCTTAATTTGAACATTAGGTCATTTGCAGAAACACCATTCCGTAAACACTCCTTAACATTAACACTGCCATTGTGTACTAAAGTAATCGGTTTTCCATCAATCATCCTTTTAATTAATCGATTGTTTTCTTTCAAGAATTTAAGAGCAAAGACCAAAAGAGTCCATATGATTAGGACCAGAATAAATTGAAGTACTGTTATAGATTCGTTGTAGATTACGCCTCCTATAATTCCCCCCAGCACATAGTTTTGAACCTGGTCCATTGCAGATGAGGGGGCCAGATTTCCTTTCCCCATAAGATTTATTTGAACAATTAAACACAGTATCCCCAGGCCCAACTTTATAATGATAGGTAAATAAATTATCACTTCCACACCTCAGTTTTTTATGATTTCTATTTCTGGGTTTACTAACGAAACTTCTACTAAGTTGTATGTTTTTTGATTCGGACTCAAATTGACGCGATAAAAAACATTACTAATTTTAACGATAATGCCATCAGAGAGTTGTACGGAACTGGAAAATATAGCATTTACATTCACATCATTTTTTTGTGCCAGCAGCCTAACAAAGTTAACCATTTGTGAGGATTGGGAATGTATATTTCGACTATCAGTATAATCAGCATACTGAACACCAGAAATGAAGAGCAAAAACAAGAAAACTATGATTGTTAAGTCACGATATTTAGTTTGCAGGCGATGACGCATATACAGGCTAAAAACAACGATCAAGATAAACAAAGTACTAAATATAACTATGTATTTTAAATAATCATTGATATTAGACTGCAGTTGTAGATAATCTATGCTATAAAATTTCATATAAGTTTAATCCCTAACCCCTCAAAACCACATTTTTATTATAGTAAAACACCGCCATTACTCGTTATGGTGTTACTTTGCAGCTAATTATTAGTTATCAGCTGAAATTTGTCATTATCCTTAAGCCAACTATAGTGACTTGTTTGTTATGACTCAAGGCATCTCAATATTATTAGGTCATGCGGTGTCCTGACGAAGTGTGAATACGCGGTACCGGTTGCGGTAATATCGGCGCGAGGCCTGGTGGCGTGTGTGCCGGGTGCGGTATAATGGCACCGGCGCTTGAGGCTTTTTGCCTGATGCCGCTGGCAGTGATGCTGGTTGTACTGAGGCAGAAAGAAGAAAGCCCCGAAGGTGTTTTTTCAATTAACCAACAGGGCCAACTCTATGTCTCGACAACATCAGAGTAGCCCTTTACCCCCCGTAAGGCAATGAGATGAGGCTATGAAGCTGACACCGAACTCTTTCATCTGGTGCGTGCTGATAGTGTGTATCACACTGCTGGTATTCACCTGGCTGACGCGTAAATCGCTCTGCGAAATTCGCTACAGGGACGGAAGCAGGGAGGTGGCCGCTTTAATGGCTTACGAATCCGGTAAGTAGCAACCTGGTGGCGGGGGAAACCCCGCCATTTCAGGGCTGATGGGTCGGGGGCCGAAAGCGCCTTTATAGTGGGGCTGTCAGTTCGCTGGCAGCCCCATTCTGTTTCTGCCACGGCGCTGAATACCAGGATGCTGGCATCAGCAACACGGATGTGCCCGACAAAAAAGACCCCTTACGGTGCAAAATCCGGTACACCGTAAGAGGGGCTAAACAGCCTTCATTACAGGAAAACCAGTGTAAATCAGTGCGTTTCGCTTGTCGCCGGAACAGGAACCATAACCGGAGAATATACTTTCAGGCGGCGTCTGGTACGCCCCGGACATTGTGGCAGAAATCAGGTGCCGGTCACACAGAACGGGTGAGGAGCAGCTATAGTCAGGGGACACGAGATCCGGATGGACACAATGCTCTGGTGAATACGCAGTTAAGGGACGGGAAGAGAGCTGCGGTGAATACCGGTACGGTGTGAAGCCAGGAGGCTTCCGGAAGGGTTCTGCGCCGGAGTGATTCGGTAAAGGGAAGAGTAACAATACCGGACAAAGTGTGAATCAGCTATTTGCTACTCCTGACCAGTCCCTGCCCGGACTGGTTTTTTTTGCCTCCCTCAGTTAACAACAACACGGAACACGCCACCTTCAGCTCCGTATCCTTACCGGCCGGGTCCTCCCCGGGCGGGGCAGTACGGTATCGGGGTCTGGAAAATCAAATGTGCAAATGGCTACCTGACCTACCACAACGGGATTTATCACACCGGGCATCGTGCATATAGAGGGGCACCTGACGACAGCCGATATAAAGGCGGCTGCTCACGCCGCTGGCGTGGATGAGCTGAACGCCGTAGGCAATGTCCCTGTTCTGGAAAAAAATGATGCGCTCACGCAGGTGCTGGAACTCACGGGTACGCCATGACTGATTATCATGCCGGTCAGGAATGCCTCGCCCGGAACCATCACTAGGCTTCACCGGTGCAGATTATGAATGCAATTTATAAAGCACATCACTGACGCGCCCGGTCCCGCCAGGCTTGCCCAACCCGGCAAAAGCAGGATGAATCCGTGCCTTTACCGGGTTACTGGTTATCTCAGATGTACTGTCATGTATCTATCGTCCGAATAGGTTCTGTTCCCATCAGGTAGCGTCTGCTTATCTGAGCCTGTTGCTCTCTGTCATGTATGACGTCCGCTGTTTGTTCCTATTGCTCTGCTTTCTGTCCGCTTCTTGTCAAAAGCGAACAATACCTGAGTCATCCTGATTTAGATGAACAAAGTCATGAATCATGGATCAGGTGTTTACCGTAGAACATCCACAGGCAAAGCTGAATGCGTAAACAGTAGTAAAATTTTTACTTTACTCATGCAATCTGTGACCTGGCCGATAACATATCTGCCACTTAATTATTACTAACAGGAAGCAATTATGTTGGGTAGATTTTTCAGAAAGCCACCGCCCATACCAGAGGTCACATTACCAGTGTTACCTGAAAAATCAGACGAAGAGTTCAGGCAACTCAGTACGTTACCTGACCGTCTGGAGAGTTTTTCAGCTCTGCTTCCAGAAATATTATGGGTATGTGAGAGTAAAGAAATAACAGACAATACTCCTTTATGGATTTCATCTGTAACACCATTTGGTTTGTCAGAAGAGAACAATGTTTCACTTACTCTCTCAGCGCTCTGCTCGCTTGTTCATGGAGAGGATAAAAGCCATTTCAGACAACTTTTACAAAACGCGCAGCGCCATATTTCTCCCGGCGCAATGCTTAAATGTCGTTTTAGAACAGCAGGCGGCAGTTATGAGTGGTTCCAGGTTACTGTAAGCCGTGAGCGCAGCCCGGACGGTCAGAATCATAGGCTGATGGGTATACTGGTGAACATCAGCGATAAGGTTGATTACGAGAGTGAGTATGACATTGTTATGACCCGCTTCAACCTGTCACGTGAAATGCTGAATGACGGGCTCTGGGATCTTCAGATTATCAATGGTGACCCTTTACATCAGAACAACGTATTCTGGTGGTCACCGCAGTTCAGGAAGCTGCTGGGGTTTGAAACCGTTGAAGAGTTTCCTGATGTTATTGATAGCTGGGCTTCGCGTCTCCATTCCGATGACAGTCAGCACACTCTGGACTCGTTTATAAAACACCTTAACGACCATTCAGGCTCAACAGGTTATGACGTTGAATACCGCATCAGGCTTAAGAACGGCAATTACCGATGGTTCCGTGCCCGCGGTCAGACCCGGCGGGACAAAAATGGTGTACCGCTGCGCGCAGTAGGAGCATTAATTGATATTCAGACGCTGAAAGACCAGGAAGTTCAGGCTACGCATGAACGTCAGCGTAAAGATGAGGCTGTAACCTCAGTCGGTGAAATTGCCGAGCTGGTCTCTGAAAATGCCAGTATAGCCGCCCAGATAAAACTCATCTCGCTGAACGCCAGCATTGAAGCCGCAAGAGCGGGCGTTCAGGGGCGAGGATTTTCAGTCATTGCCAGTGAAATACGCGTACTGGCGGACAGAACCGCTGAGATAACCGAAAACATAAGCCGCCTGCAGGTCCGGCTGGATGCTTCCTCACGCCTTTAACGATCATTGATACGCCTTTTGATTAAGTACGCACGCTTTCTGGTTTGTTCCCGGGAAGTGTGCTCTCTTGAAACCTGAATTTAATGTGCTCAGGTTTGATCGGTTGGCACACAGTCGGTAAAGTCCACTTTGTGCCAGGTGCGGACGTTGTGTGAAATACAGTGACTTATCAGATTCAGCCCCTGCATTACATTGTATGCAGGCCATGTCACAGCACTTCATGCGAATGCTATTTGTCAGACAGTAATGGCTTCATGAAGCTACGCTCGTAGCTAAGGATAAACTTTTTCTGGTTAGCTTCATTGAACAGTTCGACACATTCAGCCTTATTAAGAAGGGCTAGCCTGTACTCTTCGTACTGCGCCAGGCTATGGAAGCTGAATAAACAGTACGCTATGTTATTTGCTCCTTCTGATGGTAAGAAATAGCCGTGATGGATGCCCCCCATCAACTCCACAATTTCGATCCATTTCGAAGCATAATTCTCAAACTCATGTAATTGATAGGGATCGATAATATATTTGACGTGACAAGTGATCATTTTTTCCCTCATGTAAAAATAAGATCCTATTTTTATACACTATTCAAAGAGTAAGTAAAATTCCCATTTGCCGTGAAAACTACAACTGTCCTCTCCTCGCTCACAGCGGGCCGTAATCTCCACCGCGGTGAACCAGGAGCGGGCTCTATCCCTGCGGGTCTACCCGAGCATCCATGAGGATGTACTGCGCCGCTTTACGCGCGTACCGATCAATCAAAGGCACATGCCGGGTGAAATGCTCGCTGGCGCAGTGCGTATCAAGTGCTGCCCGATCGGGCCACTCTTCAATGAAAATAAAATGCCCCGGCTCCTTTTCATCCCGATACAAATCATAAGCAATACACAGAGGCTCTTTCTTCGTTGCTGCGACAAGTTCGCGGTAGAAAGGGAGAACGGTGTCAACGTACTCGGGTTTGATAAAATTCTCGGCGATGACCTTAAGCATACGGACTCCTTTATTCAAACAGGTAGCCATACCGGCAGGGTGTAAACAGCTCTTTGGTTTGTGTTTCAGCGTCTACCGCATGCCCGGCAGACGCCGGGCAGAGCAGGGTAGGACTTAGAATAGCAGGGAGTAGTTCAGACCAAAGGTGCGGCCACGCCCTTTGTAGTTGTACAGCGACTCAGGACCGTAGCCCGGGCTGTAGTACAGCGGCGCGCGCTGGCCCCAGACAGTGGTGTAGTCGCGATCGAAAACGTTCTCCACGCTGAAGCTGAGTTTACCCACCGGCAGCTCATAGCTACCGAGCAGATCAATCGTGGTGTAACCATCGATTTTGTAGCCCTGAGCGTCGCTGACGTCGAAGGACGTGGTGCTCTGTACGCGCAGGATCCACGGATCCGGCGCCCAGCCGATGTAGGCCGTCGCTTTCGACGGGCTCGCCACCTTCACATCATACTTTTCCCAGCTGCCGTTCACTTTAGACTCGGTTTTCAGCACGTTGAAGTTCGCGCCGGTGCTCCAGTCGGTGTCCGGGATAAAGTAGTCTACCGCGCCTTCCACGCCGTAGATACGGCGCTTGTCATCGACCACGCTGATGGTCAGATCTTTATTCGCCTGCACGCTCTTGTCGGAAATCGAGTAGTAGGCCGCGATTTGCGTACGCAGATTATCGCCGGAGTAGCGCCAGCCCAGCTCGTAGGAGTTGACCTTCACGCCTTCCAGCTGGCTGTCGTTCACATTCACGCTGTTGGTCAGCGGAAGGTGCCCGTTCACCGCTGCGCCATAGGTGCCGCGCCCGTAGTATTTACCCGGGTCCGGCAGCTCCACGCCCTGGGAGAAGTTGAACCACGTCTGCTGGCGTTCGGTCAGGTGAACCAGCAGACCGGCGTTAAACAAGAAGTTATCGTAATCGACCGACCCGCCCGGGATCGCATCGGCGGACTGCACCTTTCCGGCGGCAATCTGCTGTTGCTGTGCGTAGCCAATGAAATCATCAATCTTGTTCTCGGTGTACTGATAGCGCACGCCGCCGCTTAGGGTAAAGATATCGTTGATGTCATAGCTGGACTGCAGGAAGGCCGCCAGGTTAGTGATGTCGTACCCCGGATAGCGCCCGGTGGTGTAAATCCGCTGGTTATTCATCCCGCCGGAAGCGTTTGCGTTGGCCAGATCGAAGAACATCTGGTTAGAGGTAAAGCGCTCGTGATCCGCATCCAGCCCGTAGGTCAGCAGCAAGCCGTCCAGCGGTTTGCTGTTGAGGGTGAGCTTCGCGCCGTACTGGTCCGTGTCCTGCTGCGAGGAGGAGAACGCGCTAGCCTGCTTGTTCGCGTTGACTGTCGGGAACGGATAAAACAGCAGCGATTCGTCGCGGTAATATACCTGGCCGACCAGCTCGTGACCGAGAAAATCGCTGTTCGAGTATTGCAGGCTGATGAGATGACGCTCGGTGCCCGGAATACGGTCTGAATTCAGGCCGCTGCTGACGTATGGCCTGGTCGCGCCGCTGATTGCCGAAAAATCTTTCCCGAGGTTCAGCCCGTAATCGTCGTCACCCTTGCTTTTATAATATTGGGTCACCAACTGAAGCTGTTGGGTATCGTCGATATTCAGCATCCCGGTGCCCATCACGTCCAGACGGTCGGAATACTGTAGGCCGGTCTGGGTGTTATCGAGCAGCGTCGCGTCGCCGTTACCGTCAAACCAGCCGCCGAACTTCTGGTACGCTACCGATGCGCGCCCGGAGATATGGTCGTTGCCGCCGGAGATGGCGCTGGCAACGCGCTCATCGTGATCTTTGCTGCTGTTAAAACCGCTCTTAATCCCCGTCTCAAATTCCACCTGGGTATCCGGCTGGCCTTTTTTCGTCACAATATTGATCAGGCCGCCGGTGCTGCCGCCGCCGTACAGCGCGGTGGCCCCGGAGATCACTTCAACGTGGTCGATATTGAACGGGTCGATGGAATCGAGCTGGCGGCTGTCGGTGCGCGACGAGTTCAGACGCACGCCATCCACCAGCACGACCAGCGGACGGCCGCGCACGTTCATTCCGTAGTTGGTACGGCTCTGGCTGCTGACATCAAGTCCGGGGATCAGCTGGGCCAGCGCGTCTTTCAGCTCTTTACCGCCCTGGATCTGCTGCTCCAGTTCGGCTTTTTCAATCACCCAGGTGGTTTGCGCCATTTCCGCTACCGTACGGTTGGTGCGGTTGGCGGAAACCACCAGCGTGTCGTCGCTGCTCTGCTGCGCGACCGCGGGCGCCATCATGGCGAGCAGAAGCGGGTTAAGAGCCCAGAGCGTATGCTTTTTGGTTATCATTATCATTCCTTCACACGGGCGGAAAATGTCAGCCCAAAGATGCTGTGTAGCGAGTTAAAGGAGCAGCCTCCGGCTGCGGTTTTTCCCGGCTCCCGCTGCACCACTGAATCAGCGCGGGCGACGTACTGAGATCGAACAAATCACGCCCCATCGCGCGATTCAGAATACAGGCGGCGCGCCACGCCATCAGGCTAAGCTGCGGCTCGGCAATACCGTGGGTCTGCATGCTGGCGTTAACGGCGAACAGGTGATTCTCTTTCGGGCCGTCCCATTCAATGGTGAAATCGTCCCGCACGTTGAAATTGCATTCGTCGCGCAAAGCAATGCGCGACATCAGCGGCGACAGCATCTGCGGCAGCGCAGGGCGGTAGCCGGTGGCGAAAATCACCACGTCGCTCTCCAGCGTGTCGTAGCCTTTATCCAGATGATGCTCCAGAAGCAGCTGCCAGCCCTGGCTCCGGTTTTCAAGACCGGTGACCGACCGGCTCGGCATCAGACGGGCGTTACGCGGCAGGCCGAGCACCTCGAAGCGGTGGTACAGCTCGCGATAAATCGTCAGCAGCGACTCGGCAGTAATACCGTCAGAGGTCATTTTCTGCTCGTCAAGCATCTTCTGGCGCGCGGCGTGATCCAGCCCGACAAAGCCGGACACGTACTCCGGAGTGAAATACTCATTGGCGAACGCTGCTTCATCCAGCGCGTTAAAGTTATTGCGACGCGACACCCAGCTAATCTCTGCAATGTCGCCCCATTCCCCGCGCAGGGCGTTGAGGAACAGGTCCGCGCCGCTTTGCCCGCCACCGACCACCGTCACCCGCTTACCGCTCAGGTTGGGCTGGCGCAGGCTCATTTCGCTGGCGTGGAAGCAGGTCGGCGAGGCGCTTTTCACGCAGGCTGGCAGGTGCGGCTGCTTGCCAATGCCCAGGCAGACGTGGCGGGCGAAGGTTTCGCCCTGGCTGGTTCGCACGGAGAAAAGCTGGCGGCTATCGTCAAACGCGATGCGCTCCACCGTATTGTTGAAACGCAGGTTATCCATCCCTTCGGCGGCCCAGCGCAGATAGTCTGAGAACTCATCGCGGGAAACGGTGCGCAGCTCGGTGGTCAGGAAGCGATAAAATTTCTTGCGCTTCACCAGATAGTTCACAAAGCTGTACGGGCTGGTCGGCGCAACGGCGCTCACCAGATCTTTCAGGAACATGGTTTGCATATGGCAGTCCGGCACCAGCATACCCGGATGCCAGGCAAACTGCGTGCGGCCGTCGAAGAAGCAACTGCTGAAGTCTTCCGCTTCATGAGCTAACGCCGCGATGCTCAGGTTAAACGGACCGATGCCTACGCCAATGAAATCTACAGTGTTTGTCATGATTTAATCCTTTGTCGCCAGCCACAGCGGGTTTTGCAGATCCTCGAGGTAATTTGGCAGCATGCGGCTGCCGCCGTCCTGCTCAGGGAAGGTCAGTTTTACCGGGTTCAGCACGACGCGAATGATTTGTGGCTTGAAGAGTGAGAAAAGCGCGAAACGCGCCGACAGTTGTGGGTGCTCCTGCATGTAATCACTCAACACTGCCGCCAGCAGTTGATAAAAACGTCTCTCCGGCACGCCGAGGCGGGCCATAAGCGGCGAAACAAAGCGCAGCACCGTCACAAAGTGGCCGGTTTGCAAGTCATGAATCAGATAGTCGGCGCTCAGGCGGGCGGTTACATCCCGCACTTCCTGAGGCAGGGAGTCCATCTCCGGGAACTCATCCTTCACCAGCCGCATGTCGCCCTGAAAATCCTTCAACAGAACTCGCTGCGGCACGCCATTTCTCATGGCGAGGGTAATATTTTGTCCGTGAGCGATCAGCGCGACGCCGTAGCGGCACAGCAGGTGGTAGAGCGGCACCACCACCACGCGGAACATCTGCGACAGCCAGGCCTCCGCGTCCATTCCGGACTGGGCGATGTACGCGCCAATCAGCGGCCGGTTGTGCTCGTCGCACTCCATCAGGGTCGCCATCAGAATCGGGGTTTCATCAGGCTTCAGCCAGCGGCACGGATTCTCGCGCCAGATAACGCCGAGCATCTCCTGATAACGGTACGGGGCCTGCGCCAGCGCGGCGTAGCCCTCGTGGGAAACGTAGCCCGCCGCCGGTTCGCCGAGGATTACTGCGCCGCTTTGTTGCAGCGTCGGGTCAGCGGCAAACACCTGCTGAAGCCAGCGCGAGGCCAGCGGCCCGGCGGCGATATATTTGCCCGGGATGCCGCGATAGCAGGAGGTGTTGTAAATCGTCAGCGGCAGTTTGATATCCAGCCCGGCCTGGCGGCTGGCGTTGGTCAGGGTGCGCAGCGACTGCTGGGCGAGCCAGCGGTCGCCAAATTCTCCCAGCGACACCATGCGCCCCTCCGCCAGATCTGCGACGAAGTCGAGGGCGATTTTTTGCTGCCACTGCCACGGATGCACCGGCAAGGCGTGCCAACTCTTGTCCAGCCCGCGCGCCTGCCAGGCCTGATGGAAGCGGGCCCGCTCCTGCGGGTCCATCGCCGCCGTCAGCAGTTGCTCGCTGTCCAGCGCGCTGTCGCAGCGCCAGACCATGCTGTCGCGTTTCACCGCCAGCCAGTGAAGCTGGAAGGTACTGGCGTACTCTGGGGCATAGCGTGTCAGCGCATCCTGTCCCCAGCCGCGACGGCCCTTATTAAAGGCGAATTTTGGATGACCGCTGAGCAGGCACTGCAGCCGATCGGCATCCAGCGCGATAAGGTCTTCCGCGCTCAGGCCGCGACGCGCGTTGCGCAGCTGCAGGTCGCCCAGCAGCGTGGCGTAGAGATCCTGCATATGCTCGGCAACGGTGGCATCGCTCATCGACAACACCGACTTTAGCTGCATCAGCAACGTCTGTGCGACAACGGGCTCATCGGCACAGCGCAGCGTTGCAGGATCGATCCACAGCCAGCCCCAGATGCCGCGCTGTGCGCTGAAGTGCCACTCCGCGCCCGGCAGATTAATCGCATGACGGTCATCCCCCAGTGACTCGGCGTGAAAGACCTGTTCGTATTCCAGTTCAGCCAGCATTTTCGCCACCAGCTGGCGGTTAACAATTTCCCAGTCCGTACGATTCATCACAGACCCACCTCCGTAAAGAAGCGGGTGCGATCCGTCATCACCAGGCGCGAACGTTTATGCGGGAAGTCGAACTCTTTCAGCGTGCGGTAGCCCGCCGGATCGAAGTGGCGGAACAGGCGCTGGTTGTCGGCGCGCGGCTCCAGCACCGTGCGCTGCGTGCACGGTTCATCCAGCAGCAAATAGTGCGTCAGCCCGCGCAGCCAGCTTTGAACGTAGTGCGCGCCGCGCCAGGCCTGTTCGCCGACAAGCAGGTGCAGGCCGCGATCGTAGGGCTGCCAGGTATAGTGGCGGCCGATACGGTCTTCCGCAGCCCAGTAAATTTCAAAGTAGCTGAATGGTCGATCGTCAAAACAGCCAATCAACGGGAACGCATGTTTTCCAGTGAGCTGGCGTTCGAGATAGGCGGTCTGGAGCTCAAGGGAACCGCCTTGCTCCCAGAAATATTCCACGCGCGGATCGTTCATCCAGCGGGTAAAACGTTCGGCGTCCAGCGCCGGGTCTGCCACGCGGAAGCTCAGGGTTTTACGTACGCGCGGGTCGTAGCGACGATAAACTTCACCTTCCGGGCGCGCAGGGCGGGCAGGGAAGTAAATTTCCCGTTCTGCGTCAAAGATCATTTCGCCGGAGGCCTGTTTTGACGGCGCATTCAGCCAGAGCGGGAGCTGCCAGAACGCGGCGCGATGAATAATGTCGCTGTGCATATGCGCAAAAAGCGCCAGCGCCTGCGGCTCTTCGCGCCAGTCGGCGTAAGGCAAAATCAGCGCGGAGATGTGCGGTGCGGCGATGAAAATCTGGTCCAGCGCGTCGCGCAGCCAGCCTTCCGGCAGCGTACCCGGACAGCGCAGCACCGCGCTGTTATCCAGACCCCAGCTGAGAGTCAGCTGTGCGTCGAGTTTTTCACAGCACAGGCCGTGGCCGCTGTGAACGATATTGGCCATAGGCATTCAGGACTCCTGTGCCAGCAGCGGGTTGGTGAAATCGAAATATATAACCGATGGGTCGACGATGGTGTTTTCGTTGTGATCGTTCAGGTAACAGAAGAAGTTGCCTTTCACGTTCCAGAACGGGCTTTCCAGCACGTAGTCGAGACAGGTCTTGTGTGTCACCTGCTCGCGCACCGCGTTAAGCTGTATGCGTACCCGCGACATCAGGTTAACTTCGCTGTCCAACCCGGCGACACCCAGCGCGGCGGTAACGGCGAATGTGGAGTTCACCAGCAGGTAGTACGGGAAGTAGCGCAGTAATTGCTCGCGGGTGAAGATGTTTTCAGCCTGCGCTTCGCCGATAACATCGAGCCAGCCCGCCGCATGTGGCATAAACGCGCTGCCCTGGCAGTCGCGGTAGATAAGCCCAACGGGGAGATCCTGCTGCATCTCCACCAGGATATTTTGCTGATGCGCCAGCAGGACCAGACCGTAATCCGCTTCGGCGGTGAACAACGGCTTCAGTACCTGCTGGCAGTAGGCATCAACCCACGCGTGGGCGGCCTGCTGCGGCGCGATCCCCAGACGAGCGCTCAGGCGTTTGACAGCCGCGACCAGCAGCGAATCGCCGCCATCGGGTGCTGCCTGCGTCAAAGACACCAGGACGTTGGTCTGGCTTTGTGGCCGATCGACCAGCAGGTTTTCACGCAGGGCAAACAGGCTTTCAGCCATGATATTGCCGTGCAGATCGCGCAGCCCGCTCCAGCCGTCCTCCTGCATCACCTGAAACGTCGGGAAACGGGTTTGCAGCGTCTGCCAGCGTTCCGTTTGCGCCAGTCGCGCCAGGCGCATGCCGCGCGCCACTTCTTTCACCGACAGGGTGCGCACGGAGTTGGTCAGGCGCACGCTGAGCGAAAACTTGATCATGTCGCGGCTGGTGGCGCAGTAAAGCGAACGGGAAGAGGTGGTCGGCAGCCACAGCGTACCGGCCTCGCCCAGATCCCGCAGCAGACCCTGTTCCGCCAGATGCTGGCACCACGGCTGTTCCAGTAGATAGGTTGCCTGCCACGGATGCAGCGGGAAAAGCCACTGGCTATCGCTTAGCTCACTAAGCAGCTGCGGGGCGTTTTCGGCGGCAAAGCGCGTCAGGCGCTGTTGCAGATTCAGATGCAGGCTGTCGCCCGCAATGTGCGCTTTATCAACCGCAAACCAGCGCAGCGAGAAGTGAGGCGCGAAGTCCGGCAGGTAGCGCTCCGCCTCATGCTGGGTAAAGGGTTCATGCGATTTTGGTGCCGGATGGAACGCGTGGCCCACCAGCAGCGCCTGTTCCGCTTCGCCAAAGTTCAACGCGTGCTCGCGCAGGGCGGCCCAGTCGTGACGAGCGTCAATGGCCTGCTGCGTATGCATATGGCTTTGGGTGACGCGCTGGTAAAATGCGTCGGCGTGAGACGCGGGCAGCGACAGCGTGTGCTGGAGCGAGTCCACAATAAGACGGGAAAATGTCGGGAAATCGACAGGCTCGCGACGCGAAGCGCTCACTAACCGAGCCGGGAAGGCAAAACGGTGGTGCTGAGTCGGTGAGAAGTAGTCCACCGTGAAGTGAAGTGCCTGACGATTGTCGAGGGGGATAATCAGTTCAGCAGGCTGGCTTTCGCTCAGTCGCCAGGTTTTAGTTTCACGAATAAGCGCGTTCAGAAAGCATTGCGCAGCGACATCCCATTCCGGAGTTTTCTTTGGCAAAGTCATAATCAAACCGATCCCACTTGTTGTGATAATGCGAATTCTGACGATAATGTTTCTCATTATCAATAACAATTGTTAGAATCTATATAAATATTTTCACAAATAATCACAATTTATACATGGATTTGCAACATTGTGACTTCTCTTGAGATAGCGGACGTGCCGCAAAAATCCTTGTCCTGTTGGCCACTGGCGTTCAGCGCGGGGCTGCTTGGCGTAGGGCAAAATGGCCTGCTGGTGGCGATCCCGGTTCTGGTCATTCAGACAAACCTCAGCCTGTCGATTTGGGCGGTGCTGTTAACGCTTGGCTCAATGCTGTTCCTGCCGTCGTCGCCGTGGTGGGGAAAACAGATTGCGCGCCGGGGCAGCAAACCGGTGGTGCTCTGGGCGCTGGGGGGATACGGCGCGAGCTTTGCGCTGCTTGGCCTGGGCAGCGCGCTGCTGGCGACTCACGCCATCCCTCCGAGGGCGGGCATCGGGTTGTTAATTATCGCGCGGATTATTTACGGGCTTACTGTGTCGGCGATGGTTCCGGCCTGTCAGGTCTGGGCCTTACAGCGCGCCGGGGAAGGGAAACGAATGGCAGCGCTGGCGACCATCAGTTCGGGATTAAGCTGCGGTCGACTGTTCGGGCCGCTGTGCGCCGCGGCGATGCTGACGCTGCATCCGCTTGCACCGATGGCACTGTTGATGGTCACGCCGCTGCTGGCGCTTATTATGCTGCTACGTTTACCGGGCACGCCGCCGCAGCCCGCAGCCGATCGCAAAAGCGCGCGCCTCACACCTGCCTGCCTGCCGTATCTTCTCTGCGCGCTGCTGCTGTCGGCGACCGTCAGCCTGATGCAGCTTGGCCTGTCTCCCGCGCTCGCCCGTCAGTTCGCCACGGATACCGCAGCGATTAGCCATCAGGTGGCGTGGCTGCTCAGCGTGGCGGCGGTGGCATCGCTGATCGCCCAGTTTTGCGTGCTGCGCCCCCAGCGGCTAACTCCGATGGCGCTGCTGTTAAGCGCCGGTGCGCTCATGTTATGCGGTCTGGCGTTGATGATAGCCGTGCCGCTGTGGCTGTTTTATCCCGGCTGCGCGCTGCTTTCCTTCGGGGCTGCGCTGGCGACGCCCGCCTATCAGCTTCTGCTAAACGACAAACTTGCCGACGGCGCGGGTGCAGGCTGGGTCGCCACCAGCCACACGCTGGGCTATGGGCTTTGCGCCATGCTCGTGCCGCTGGTCTCGCAAACCGGCATCAGCGTAGCGCTGCTGGTCACGGCTTTTGTCGCCGCTACTCTCTTCACCGGGGGGGCTTGCGTTATCTGGTTCAGCCGCCGTCGTTCACCGTCTTCCGTAATCTAAGGGTAAGGAAAAGTTATGGCTGGAGTTCAGGGCTATCGCCTGTTTAACGTGCAGTTGGCGCGTAAAACCGAAATCTCACCGTCGCTGCTAAGCCTGGTGTTCAGCGGGCCGGAGGTGGCGCAGATGAAATCGGATTCGCCCGATCAGCGTATCAAAATGCTGTTTCCATCCGAAGACGGCACGCTGCCGTCGCTGTCGGGAGACGTGCAGTGGTATCAGGCGGTGCAGAGCATGGAAAAAGCCAGGCGACCGGTGGTTCGTACCTACACGCTGCGCCACGTCGACCCGGCAAGCCAGGAAGTGACCGTTGAGTTTGTCCGCCACGGCGTAGAGGGGCCCGCGTCGGCGTGGGCAATCAACGCAGCGCCGGGCGACGCGATTCAAATTGTCGCGCCGAACGCCGCCCATGAGGCGGACAGCGGCGGCTATGAATGGACGCCGCCGCTGGGGTTACGCAATGCACTGATCGTCGCAGATGAAACGGCACTGCCCGCCGCGCGCGGGATCCTTGAACGTCTGGCAGCACAGGCGAACCCGCCGCGCGTACAGGCGTTTTTCGAAGTGCCGGAAGCGGGCGACTGCGTTGATTTAAGCGCATTCTCCTTTGCGCAGATTACCTGGCTGCCGCGCAATCCTCATGGCGCAAGTCACGGCGAATGTCTGATTGATGCGGTGAAACACGCTGCCCGCGTGCCGGAAAGCGCGCATCACGTTCAGGTGCAGGAGGAAGGGGATGGCGAACTGCTGTGGGATAAAGCGACCAGCAATAGCACCGCGTTTTATGGCTGGGTAGCTGCGGAGTCCACGGTGGTGAAGCTGCTGCGACATCATCTTGTAAGCGAACGCGGCGTGGCGCACGAGGCGATTAACTTTATGGCGTACTGGGCAAAAGGACGGGATCGCTGAACGCGTTGCGCAGTGATACGGCCAGGATGACAAAACCTGAAAGAGATCGCGCAGCGAAAATTCGTTTCAATTTGGCTCGGAAGGACATAACTCCGGAACGGTGGGAACTCGACGCGCTGGCTCGTGGGGCAACGGTGATTTACGGCGATAATAAATTCAAATATCCGGCTGCTGATGAGTGGCCGGAAATTTAAATCCAAACGGAGTGGAATTGATGAACGTTTGTTTAATTCAAATGGATATTTACGGCAGGCATTAAGATATCAGTAATCCTAAAATATAGGTATCAAGCTCGGTCAAACTTCCGAAATTCCCTGCAAATATTTCACCGAAGCATACTGTATAAGTGTAACACCACCGGGGCTGAATTTCCGCTAAGCATTTATTTCTGAAGTCTGGCTGCTGCTTTTAAAGTAGCTTGCAGTCTCTTTTCAATAAATAGTGCAGCCTGTTTTTTTGCTTTTTTTAACTGTTCTTCAGAAGCTGTGCGGGGGGAGCCACATGTGAAGGGAGGCGCGGGGTCATATTCCATATGCAGCTGAATATTCTGAGCGATATAACTTCCATACATTTCTGACACGACGTTGAAAGCAAAATCTATACCTGAAGTCACGCCTGCGCCGGTTATACGGTTGCGGTCACGAACTACGCGTTCATTTATCGGTTCCGCACCTAATAATGCGAGCTGCTCCAGAGATGCCCAGTGTGTCGCTGCTTTATAACCCTCCTGAAGCCCTGTTGCGCCCAGAACAAGCAACACAGTACAGACCGAAGTTACCAACTTCCGAGTTCTTCGTTTGATGGCAGCGTCCCCCTTGATTAATGATAGCGTTGCATCGACCCATTGAACTCACAGTACAAACAGATCTTACTGTGCTTCTCTCTGGATCAATGTACTTCCTATTCCCAGTATCAGATTGCAACTGAAGAGCTTATCTTCGCGTATTGAACCAATAGCCAGCACGCTGTACTGGCAGCGGGCTCCCTGCCGCCCGCACCGGCGGCCTCCGCATTCACCGGGAACCCCGCCCGGCGAATACTGAGGAGATGGTTAAGTGCGTTTCACCGCATCGATTGCGTAGCGCAGATGTTCCTGACCAATATCCGCGTCATGACTGTCCTCTGCCATTTCCAACGCCTGCCCCACCGGCTCCTCCGTCAGTTGCTCGTCGACCGTGAGAAAATCTTCCTTCAGTCAGAACGTGCCACAGCACAGAGCGTCTGCCGGATACTGTGGCGGTGCAGGCATCGGGAAGGGGCTGCAGCCTTTCACCACGTCATCGAGTCCTCTTACGTGATCGCCGGCTTCTGTACTGGCCAGGTACCAGCCCTCTAGATAGATCGTCATTTCAGGGGTTTGAGGACCAACGGAACGAAAACGTACGCTAAGATCATAACTATATGATAAAGTTATATTTATCTATGAATCGTTACCCTGTTTTTTACATTGCTCGGTAGACAAATGTTCTGGTAGCATGACATGCATCGACAGAGGGTCTTGCCATGCCTGATAAATGTTTTCCCCATTTCCAGTCAGATTCCGATACTGTTATTCCCGTTTCTGTCGTTAGAGGGATACCTACCGGACAATGCCGTGCTGCTCTCCATCTTTTCTGGAACGCTTTTTCCAGAAAATTGCGTTTCACTCTCGGAACTGAGAAGAAGACCCTGCGATTTCTTGAGCGTTGTATCGATCCAGAGCAAACCGTATGTGCGATTGATTCTGCCGGCCAGCTTGCTGGTTTTGCTGCTATTAGGGGTTCTACGCCGGAACCGCCGAAATTTCCGTTACCCCAGTTTAAGTCCGGCAACCAGTGTATCCAGATCGATAAGTTCATTGCTGCTCTGGAAGGTGTAATGCCCGTTCAGCAAAATGTGCTGCCAGGCCACAGGTGATATCAGGGTCAGCGCCTCGACGCCTTTGGTATTATCTTCGGCTTCCAGTCTCTCCAGCAAACGTGACAGGATCGCGGAGTTGTAATAAATGATCGCGTTGGAGATCAATCGCCCACACTGGTTACTGATGTCCGTTTCAATATCATTTTTCCCTGTTAACTCTTTCTTACCGCCGACTTTGGCGACTGATGCACGTAACTGGTGATAAGATTCAACGCGGTTCTGAGAGCGACGGATATTGCGTTCCAGCTGCGGGTCACGCAGATACTTCAGCGTGTAAATACTGCGAACCAGCCGATCGTATTCAAATACCGCCTGTCTTGTCGGGCTGGCCGTAGTATATGTACATAACTTACGGATCAGCGTTCCCTGCGTCATTTCTTTCAGCCCCAGCGTGGCGACGATTCGATTTAGATTACTTTTTTCGCGGGTGATAAGGTCCAGATCAATCTGACCGGCAGGCTGGATCAGGCATTTTCTATAGGCCGATGGGGCTCGGGTACAGTACAGTTCCTGAAGTTGTTTGTTAAGGTCAGTAAAATGGGGTTCAAAGCGAAGGCCAAACCAGTGCAGGATCGCAAAGTTGGATTTGTTGATGCTGTGCATGTCACCGGTAATGGCCGTGGGTTTCACTGCTGAGGTGTTGCGGTACCAGATGTCAAATACATGATGGCCTTCGTAGTCGTTTGTGCCAATCAGGTATCCGTTGACTGGAATGTGGTTGCACAGCAGCGTGTAGGCCACCATGCCTTTACCACGACCAAAATATTTACGTGAATACCGTGCTTTCACTGTCGGACGCTCAACACCAAATTTTTGCCCGTCAACGGCTCCATAAAGCGTCTCCGGATCAAACGAATAGAGCGGAAAAACCGGTAGTGCTTCTATAGCATCAGTTATACAGTCATTGGCCGTGAGCAGAGACGCTAGACGAAGGTACTGTTCGTACGTGGTCTCCAGAACATGGAAAGGTATATCGCTGGTTCGTGCCATCACATGGTTACCATGATTCATCGCCTGGGCAACGATGACCGCCATCAGGCTGTCTGCATCAGCTTCTTTTTTGGCGTAACGGGGTTGCAGCGGTTTCATGGCGGGGAGGAACCGGCACTGCCCGTTAACAAAGCGGAAGACATCGGTTACATCGCAAAATGGCAGTTGCTCATAAAAACGCTTATTCTGCGCCTTATGACGGCTGACCACCGATTTATGCCAGGTCAGCTTCTGCGTTTCTTTATCGTATTCCAGATGTTTCAGTTTCCCCTGCTTCAGCTCGCGGTTAAATGCTTTCCACTGCCGGTGCAGCTCGGATGCCAGTACTTTTAGCTGTGTTTTAATGGACTTCTGCAGGAACGGGATGTTCATTTCAGCCAGCACCGCGGCCTGTTCCCCTTCCGGTACCAGTTCATCAGAAAGATGGCGGTGCCGGAGACTGTCATTAAGGTGGAAATCTCCCGACTGAAAACGCTTTCTTATCTGACGATAGAGCCAGAACTCATAGCGCCCGGCATTCAGGCCTGTGGGCTGACCATCCTCACCGAATTCCAGCAGGTACGGGCGCAGCCGCGCTGGTAACGTTTCCGGTGGGCACTCCTCAAGTGGCCGCTGCAAAAGCGTCTGCTTTTTGCTGAACACCGTTCTGAGCCAGTTAAGCGCCTCTGCCCACGGGCTGTCCCGGACCACGCTGGTGAGATCGAGTGAAAGATATAATGGTCGCAGGTGACGCCGTATTAATGCCGTCATGCCATCCACGGCCTGCCACTGCAGCGCCAGTCTGCTGACGGGCTTCACGCTCATGCGTTGTGCGGTGGTTTTCAGCGTCTCCCTGGGCATTATTTTCCAGGCCCGGCGGCGGACTTCACCAAAGGTGGTGGGGTCAGGAACGCTGTCATCAACATAAAGCGACAACAGTCGCCCGATTTTAGACGTTTCGCGCCGGTGTTTTTCCTGCATATCAGCCATGAGTTGTCTGGCCACGCTGCGGCTCTCATCCTCAAGCTGTTTCATATGGAAAAACATCGCATCCACCAGGTTGTCACTGAACTGGCGATAGCGAACCCATGCATAACACAGCAGGTAAAGGCGGGTCTGCTCCGGCTTCAGGTTGCGGAGATCGTAAACGGTATAGAAATTTGCCAGACTGGCGTAGTACAGCAGGTTTTGCTGCGAAATATTCAGTGCTGGCAAAATATCGCAGGCTTTATGGTGCAGCGGCTCCAGGATAACCCGCTTTTCCCGTTCGTGAGCCATCTGGCGCCAGCCAAAGTCACGCGCATCCTGCCTGAGGATCGCGAGCCGGGAAAGGGTATCATCACGTTCAGTCAGTCTGTCCAGGTCAGCAATAGTTGCATCATCAAGCTGTTCCGTCAGTATACGTCCCAGGCGCTGCCTTTCTTCAGAAAGAACCCGGCTCACCAGCTCCTGAAGCGTGGTATAACCGGGGCGGATAATTTTATGTTCGTTAAGCCAGATAATCAGCTCCGTAGCAACAAAGCCGGGGGTTACATCCCGGTGAACAATGCTGGCTGCCTGCTGTTCAAGCTGTGACGACAGAGAAGATGACCACGGTTGGTAACCGTACAGTGAGCAGATTTTTTCGCGCTGAGCATAGCGCTCGTGCTTAGTGAGAGTCAGCTCCGGAAGTGACTCCCCGTGAAAATAACGGTTCAGCACAAAGTTACTGTCGTCCTTAACATCACCCCATCCGAAGCGGAAAAACAGGTGTTTGGCTTTAAAGTAAGCGATCTGAAGGATGCAATAAATTTGAGCGTGAAGACCCTGACGACTACAGGCCAGCGCCAGTTCGGATTCATCCAGCGCCAGGAATTCCAGTCGCTGTACATCATCGAAATCAGGAAGACCATACAGCGCCTCCTGCTCGGCGCTACTTAAAACCGCCAGCCGTTCACTTTTGCCTGTCGCTTTGCCACGCGTTGTCATCCTGACCCCGATTAATCATGTCCGTAAGAGGATCGTTGAACGGACAGTAAACTTAATTTTTATACCTGCCATAAATCGCTGCTGAAGTTGTCTCATATAACTGGTACGGTATCAATCTCTTTCATGGTCCCTTAAACGTACACATTTATGACTGAAATACGGATCGGCTATGCACGTTGTTCTACTGATAAGCAGGATTTGACTGCCCAGCAAGAGGCGTTGGTAAAACTCGGCGTTTCCGCGGACAGAATTTATATTGATAAAGGCCTGACCGGTTCAAACCGGCAAAGGCCTGGCCTGGATCAGGCGCTGGCCGCTGTTCGTAGTGGTGACACGCTGGTTGTTCCCAAGCTTGACCGCCTGGCCCGTTCAGTTCCTGACGCCCGGGAAATCGCAGACGCACTGCAAGTCAGAGGTGTGAAGCTTGCTCTTGGAACCAGCATCTACGATCCGGCGGACCCGATGGGGAAAATGTTCTTTAACGTGCTGGCCACGTTCGCTGAGTTTGAGGGTGATCTGATACGCCTGCGCACCCGGGAAGGTATGGCTGTTGCCCGTGCGAAAGGGAAACTGCGGGGGAAACAACCCAAACTGTCTGATAAACAACAAAAAGAGCTATGCCGGATGCACGGAAGCGGTGAGTATTCAATCAGCGATCTTGCTGAATTATTTTCGGTCTCACGACCAACAGTCTACCGGACACTTTCACGAGAAAAGAATAATCGATTTAACCGCAAAACAGCGGTAACTGGCAAAGATGGTGGGTGACTACTGCCGAAGCCAGTATCGCACTGATGGCACCGCCCAAATAATTGATTGACGAATCCCACGCAATTAACACCGTGGCATCCTGAGCAATCGTTACATCACAAAGAGGAAATTTTTGATGGCTATACAACGAACCGGTCACCGTTATAGAGATACATATACTGGCAAGACAATCGACACCTGGTTTCCGGCCTCTGGCGTCGTAAGAAGGCGTAGCTGCCTCGCAGAGAAAGTTGGCCTCATCTCGGGTGACCTGGTTGAAGTTGTGATCGAATCACTTGAGGCTCCGCCGGTTTCTACTGAGGATGCCTACTTACGCCTGCACTTGCTCTCCGACAGAACAGTTGCACCCAACGAAATCAATCTCGATGGCATCTTTGGCCTGTTGCCTAATATCGCATGGACATCTGCAGGTCCTGTATTTCCAGGTCGCGTCGATGAACTAAGGGATCGAGCCGCCGATGAATGCCATCATGTCACAGTCTCGTCGGTCGATAAATTCCCCCGAATGACTGATTACCTTGTGCCAGAAGGCGTACGAATTGCTGATGCGGACCGGGTGCGACTCGGTGCCTACCTGGCCGCCGGCACAACTGTAATGCACGAGGGCTTCGTTAATTTCAATGCGGGCACTCTCGGAGAATCGATGGTTGAAGGTCGCGTGACGCCTGGTGTGACGGTTGGCAGGAATTCAGACGTGGGCGCTGGCTCATCCATCATGGGAACCCTTTCTGGCGGTGGCAAGAGCAAAAACTCTATTGGAGAGCGCAGCCTGCTCGGTGCTAACGCCGGTATCGGCATTTCGCTTGGCGATGAGTGTATTGTCGAGGCCGGTCTGTACGTTACGGCCGGTACCAAAGTGAAGATGCCAGATGGTCGTGTCATAGCAGCAAAACAGTTGTCCGGTCAGTCAGGCTTACTGTTTCGTCGGAACAGCCAAACCGGAGCAGTCGAGGTTCTATCGACCAACTCCTCGCGATGGGGCGGCCTGAATTCGAACCTGCACAGCAACGACTGACCGACGTTTTTGACGCCGTTACTGCTTACCGTCGAAAGGGCATTATTGGATTCAGAAGCACCACCGTTATTTCTATCTATTGACCTTGATGCACTGGTTACAGAGCTGAAACTGGGTTAACGGAAATTTCGGCGGTTCCGGCGTAGACCCCCATAAAGCTCTACCGGGTAATGTTTAAGCATCCGTCCACAGCTTTATTTGGGGTCCGTCTGATATAAAGTATTTTTTGTACGGTAAGCGGGGTTTAGGGTCCAGTGATGTAAAAAACCACGCTAAGCAGTCTCTTAAATTAATTTTGATAAGCTCTGGTGTCAAAATGACCAAAAGGCGATATCTGGAAGCACTTTTTGGGCCCGGATATGCAGGCTCAGAAGCCTTGATATTTCATACTGCTAATCCACTAACGTGGTTTTTTAGCTCGGTTGGCCTTCAAACCCCACGTACAACAATTTCCGATATCCAAATTGACCCCCTTCTTCATTCTCTACTACTGATAAGATGTTAAAAGGCGGGGAGTGGTCACCCCCCACCTTTAGCTTGCTACCGCAGAGATACGCCGCAACGGCGGCAAAGCCTGCGACCACTCCGACCGCGCACAGAAGCTCCTGGACTGGTTTAAGCGGGTTTTTGTCTTGCAGGGCAACGGGGTAATCGCTAATCAGTCGGCTTCGCCGGGCGCTCCGGCGGATGCCAGAACGGAGTCCTCTTAAGTCTGATTTCTGCCGGCATGTGCCTGCGGCACATTCATGGTCACGCTCACTGAGCAGGACAGGGACGGGCTCTGTAACCCGTGGCACGTTTGCGCTATCTTTTCGGGGAAGAATACTTAACACGGTGAGGTTTCAGGTGAGTAAAAAGAAAAAAGGCAGCAAAATTTCAGGGGATCCACGTAAACGCGCTGCTGCGGCTGCACTCAAAGAACAGCAGCTGCAGGTGCGTGTACTAAAAGTTCGAGAATTCATTGATATGAATAATCCTGACGATATTGCAGGTCTGCAAAGCGAAGCCCTGGACCTGAAATCTGAAGACATCACCGAAGATTTTCTGCACTGGTATCAGAGCAAAACGAACATTGATTATGAGTCCATGTCCGGTTTAAGTTTCCTGTGTATGCCCTTCTTTGACGCTCTCCTTGAAACAGGGGAAAAGGATATCAGTACCGGCGTCGTTAATCTGGATGAAATAGCGACATATCTCAAAGATCCTGCCAATACGCCATCACACATGCCTGCAACCTGGGACGAACAGACCCACCTGCATCTTATGAGTGTTATCAAAGAATTTCTTGAGTTGCGTGGATACCTGGATGATTTCGATGAATTCAGAAATATTGAGCCATATAAAGAGAAAGTTCTCGAGCAGGTATGCAGATTTTATGGTGATGAGCCTGCGGTTTTTTCTCTTCCCGGTAACGGTGACTGTGCTGTGTCTGAGCATCCGTAAAATATGCCGCGCCAGTTATCAGGGAAGGTAACATGTACACCAATTCAGCCCTGGCCGAACAAATGCGGGCAGAAAAGTTTCTGGCCATAGCCCTCGATCATGCGCTCACAGGTGTTAAAGGTGAGATGTTAAAGCAGGTTGATAACCTTCAGACAGGTGCGACAAGGATTGCCTTCTACGCCAGCTGCTTCACGCAAAACTATCAGGATGTCTGCGCCCGGCAGAAAGCAGAAGACATCCGGTTCGCAGAAAATCTTTTTGGCCTGATTAATAAGTGGAACGTTATTGAGCGGATGATCCGCATTTACGTCGATCTGTTACTGCAGAACCTGACCCCTGAACGTCTGAGGCGCATAGAAAGGACGTTATTCAGACAGGGCAGCAAACTTGTCACAGGCTCATTCACTAATCAGGCACTGGCAAGCGCGATCACAACCGCAGCCTGTTATTCGTTCGGTATGAAAGTCACGCTTAACAGTATGTTATTTAAAGTCAGTATCATTTCCCTGACACTGACAGGCTGGTATGCCTATGTTCAGAAGGCCGCTGATGCGTCTGCAAGATTAAAACAACATGATGGTATTTACTGGCAGGCGCTTTATGCAGAAAAACTGGAAATGCTGTATTTTCTTATAGAACCTGTTATCAGCAGAAATCCGCCCCTGAGCCGGATACTTTCTTCTGATGAAGAAATTGCTGCTGCCATCATGCGGATACTGAGATGAATTACATAAAAAAATGGCTGCGCCTGCAACTCAGGCTACTGGCCAGTATCGTCATCTGCGCCGTACTCATCGTTTCTTTTGCAGCGCTGGGCGGAAAATACTGGCCTGATTACGCATGGGGTTCGACGGTCATTTTCACCTTGCTGCTCATTCTGCTGGCTGCCCGCCTTACTTAACGATGAAGCGTTGCTAAGTACCGCTTTACCCCAGGAGCACTACCGAGATAATCACCCAGCTGGCCAGCCCCTGACGATGAAACCTGAGCGTGTCCCGGCGGACAGCATGCTCCAGCTCTTCTCTGGTAGGCTCATGATCACATTCCAGCAGAGTGTCTTCTGTCCGCGTTTCCCCGTCGCTGCTGTGCTCATACGTTATTTTATAGGTTGTCATCCTGGCTAACTCCCGCTTTTAAATATGTCTGTCGTTCCGGTGATAATGCTTCTTCCGGACATTCAGTTCCGCGTCTACATCAAGCATAGCCGGGTTATCAGTCCAAGAATAAAGAGATGACCGGCATAAGCCATGTAGAAGAACATCGCCGGCATGAATCGCCGTTCGTGGCCGTCTGTTAGTGTACGGACCAGACCGACAGCGGCGGCCGGCAGAAGACACGTGGGCAGGATGGACAGCATCAACACCACTGCCGGTACCTGCGTGACATGCTGACTGTTGACCATGAGGAGCGCGACAATCGCCATCAGGGCAGCTGCTCCGGACAGGCGTCCCGGTGGTGAATGCAGGAACGTTGCCAGCGAGAGAGCCAGAACCAGCCCGGACAGACCGTAACTGGCGAAAGACAGCGGCCAGACCATCAGGCTGAGCAGTGCCAGACCGGCAGCCAGGCCGCGCATCCGGAAGCGGTGATACCACGCCAGCAGCTGCGTCGCACCGGCGAAGACGAACAGAATATTGAGGGCATACCACGGGTCGTGCCCGGCAAAGGCGAAAGAAAAGACCGGCTGCGTGACGATCGCCCACAGCCACATCCTGTTTGCCCGCGTCTGGAGCCGGTGCGGATTGTGAAGCACGTTGCGCGCCCAGATGAGCACAAACAGGGGAAAGGCCATCCGTCCCAGCGCATACAGCTCCGGCTGCAGGTGTGGCAGCAGCAGTGTGTTCGTGTGATCGACCAGCATGGTCAGCAGGGCGAGCACTTTCAGCCAGTCCGCCGCAGCGGGGCTTAAATTCAGTCCGGCCCTGACCTGTTCCGGGAATGCCTGTATTTTCGCACTCAGTGTGAGCATGATATTTATCCCGTGATGAATCAGGCCTGCAGGCACGGATAATATAATCCTGTGCCCACTGCCAGAATACCCTGCCTTTATAAGGCGGAACAGCCGCGCCGGATTTCTCCAGTATTTTACGGGCAACGGATTCTGGCTTATCCCGCAGTATTAACATGGCCTTCATTTTATCTTTGTTATCAACTGCCATTCTCAGTAACCAGAAACTATTCATAATGCACTGTATAGAAAATTAATAATAACTGTTTTCGGCATTTAACTTAAAAACTTTAAAACAAATCACTACATATATAGGGTGGCGACGAAGCGGGTATTATGCTTATGAACTAATTTCCAGACTACAGATGATTATTGTTTGATGAGATTGATGAGTACTTCCATATTTGTATCAAACGAGAACACATGATACCTACGAACCCTACGGAGATGTGACGAGTGTACTGTTTAAGAGCGCCCACCCCGGCACGCCAGCTTTAAGAAAATTAAATGGGCACAGTACCAGTAAGTAATATGAAAAAACCGCAAACGAAGCGGTTTATGATACTTATGCCACACCTGTATTTAGATCCTTTTAATAGGAATCAAAAAGGCCATCTGCATATCCCAAAGCAAATGCAACATAAGGTGATTTATGCCTTACCGCGCTTGCTTGGCTATCTAACAAATCATCAAGTACGGATTCAACATCTATTGAGGTTACTTTACTGATTCCAAGCTCATAGCCGCGTTCATAAGCGCATCCTGCGCATACATGCCGACCAAAACTTCCTTGATCTTCAGGTAAGCGATCAAAAAAGGATCATGTCGATGGTCCAGCTGGCAAGTCTCTGTCATTTCCCTGCGTCCTCATAAAGATAACTTCTGGATGGCATAAGTTTTGTGCCAAGCCTGATTTGAAGCCGGTTCGCTTAAAAAAAACAGAGCAAACCTTAGTATTATAATACCTTTAATAGCCAGTATCACATTTTATAGAGCGCATTTTGGTACGTAGAATGAAGCATCTGGCGTAGTGGAATCTTTTACTTTCATGTTTCGCATAAGATAGTTCGTAGTCATTTAATCGGCCATCTAAATGGATTAATTTTCTACGTAACTTATGGTCAAGGTACACTCCGTTAGTACTTAAAACGGTAGCAATATCTTTCCGCACTGAAAATAGCTGATTTACGTGATGGACTGGCGGGCATCCATTAATACTTAATTTTCTGATAGAATTGGGGTTTTTTCTTGGCAGAGACCATTTTTTATATTCTTGAAAAGCTTGTTTCTTTTGTAAGGAAGTTGCCGAATCTAAGACCCTGTTAACCTTTGCAATGCCCCTTGTCATGTAAGTAGATATATCCATTTTTAGTTGTACGGTTGCTTTATAAGCAACTCGACCTGCTAAAAGGCCGTTGATACTAGAAGGTATTGTCAGAGCGGTCTTAATAAATTCTATGATCATCATTACATTCCGTGTTAGCTGTTCGATTACATATGCCCTTTGTGAGACATCACTAGTATTCTAACGTTTTTTTTCTCTTTGTCAGCGGACAGTACAAAACCTGTAGTCATACCTGGTCATGGGACTGTAACCCAACCGTCCAAATGCACGATTAGTACGTATTTTAACCATGATGTTGCTTTCACAACCTTGACACTGAAAAGAGTGACAGAGTTGGAAGAATTCTATCCCTTTATAGCATCCTGTTCTGGTAGAGGAAGACTTTTGTCTGTACGAAACCGACTGGTTTCGTACGCTGTTTATCGCACCTGTCCAAAACCTAGTGAAATTAGTTTCGTACATGCGTTATAATTCGTACATCCATTTCGTACAGAAAATAATGTCATGTCACGTGTTTTTGCCTACTGCCGGGTGTCCACCCTTGAGCAGACCACTGAAAACCAGCGACTGGAAATTGAAGCGGCCGGTTTTAACGTCAGACCCCAGCGACTGATTGAGGAACAGATCAGCGGTTCTGTGGCCGCCAGCGAACGGCCAGGTTTTGCCCGACTGCTTGATCGCATGGAAAATGGTGATGTACTGATCGTCACCAAAATGGACCGTCTGGGGCGTGATGCTATGGATGTAAGAAAAACAGTGGAGCAGCTTGCAGATTCACAAATCCGTGTTCACTGTCTTGCTTTGGGTGGAGTAGACCTCACCAGTCCGGCCGGAAAGATGACAATGCAGGTAATTTCAGCAGTAGCGGAATTCGAACGAGACCTGCTACTGGAAAGAACCCACTCAGGCATTGCCCGGGCCAGAGCTTCAGGAAAACGCTTTGGCCGTCCGCCTGTACTGGATGAAGAACAAAGAAAGGCTGTAATTGAACGAATTAAATCTGGAGCAAGTATAAGTTCCATTGCTCGGGAGTTCAGTACTACACGGCAGACAATACTCAGGGTCAAGGCAACCCAACGACCATTGGCTATTTAAAAAATTTCTAATCGAACGACTAACTTACCTAGTGGGGAATACTATGACGAGATCAATTGAGAAAATTGAGTGTGATCTGGAACGAGCACGTCGGGAACGTGATGCATGGGGGGCAGTAGTAAGGCAAAGAATAATAATCAGTTTGATTTAGCCAATGTTTATGTCGCTTCGTTAGAGAAGGAACTTGCAGACGCTATCAATGAGAAGAGCAATCAAATGAATCATAACTGATTGATATCTCTATATCCAAACTGTCCCTTTTAGTACTTCTGGCTTCAGGCGCCCACGTCAACAATCAGGCAATAGCTTCAAGATTGGGGCAATAAAAAAGCAGCCGAGGAATTTTTTTATTTTTTCGGACGTTTTGCCCAAGCGGCGCGCATAACTGGCATAAATTTCGGCGGGATAACGCCCATTTTGGGCAATGGGATTTTCACGGTTACGCCAGGCGATGTTTCAAACCACACGTCATTAAAGGGCAGCTTTTGAAGTCGGTTCAGGTCGAACTTTGTCGATGCATCAAGCCCAGCGGTATCTAGCTGAGCATCAATGACGAATTCCCCGTCGTAGACTTTACCGATCTGCGATGTTCCGTAAGTAATAAGTACAGCGTGAATATCGGTAAACGCATTCAAAACAAGCCCGGGGCGTGGGTATGGCCCCGGATTGCCTAAGTTCTCACTATGAGGAAACTTACACCAGAGAATGTCTCCGGGTTCTGGTAATGGTTTGAAGTCAGTGGCCATGCGCTTCCTGCTTATTTAAATAACGGAGAGTCCAGATCTTCTTCTGTAATTTCCATACCTGACATTTTGGTAATGGCAGCGTGTTGGGCATCGGTCAGTGGACCGTTATCCAGTTCGTAAGCTGGCAATACATCGCGCGCCAGGTAGCGCAGCGCTTTATGAACCAACTCAGTCTGGTTAAGAGCGAGTTGTTCCATAAGGCGAGTGAAAGTTTCTTCGCTTACACCGTATTCGTTGTCGAGTGCGCGTAGTTGGAACAGGAATTTCTTCGGCGCACTTTGAGCGCGACCTTCCACTTTGCTTTTAACGACGCGAGAACGGCGTTTTGCTATCGCGATGGTGTTAGTTGCAGCAATAGTAGTCATGATTTACCTCTCTGTCTTATGACTATATGGAAAGTATATAGTAAAAGAATACAATTTTCTATATAGATTACATATAGCATTAATCAAAACCGCGACAGCCAGTTGCTCATGGAGGCAGGTCAGACGGCAGAGTTTTTCCAGCGCGACAAGTAGTGCCTGTCACTTCCGCGAGTCGAAAAACTGATGTAACTCATCCAGCATAATCAGCACACGGCGACCAGTATTACGGGGAAACATTCGCCGCATCTCACCCGTCAGTTGCTTCTTCTCCCATCCGTAAGGGAAAATAATGCTGTAGTCCCTCCTCTCAGGGATGATATCAGGGCCAGCGACGATACGCGCAATGGAAAAACGTTTATCGGAGTGACGGGGGAAGAGTAACGTCCCGTCCTCATTTCATTTGACGCCAAACATATCCAGAGACTGTTCGATCACCACTGTTCGCGTGGGGAAATGCTCGCGCATCGTTTTCATCATATTTTCCATTCCAGACTCCTGAATTAATACCTGCAGCTGTCTGACCAGTCAGAGAGCAGCGTTATGCTGGCTCACTCCCGGCGACATCATTCATTTCACACTGGAGCCCGCGCCTGTATTCGGCAATATTGTAAACCACCCGTGCCGTCATAACGGCGTCAGTGAGGGCGGAATGTGCCTCCCCGGTCCAGCTCAGCCCGGCCTGACTGACAGCACCGGAAAGCGATATGGTACCGTAACGGTTTGTGGGACCGTAATAACCCGCAGCGAGCCGCATGGCGCAGTACACCGTCAGGGTGTCCAGCCAGCTGGCAGGGTCGTTATACGCTGCCGCTGTCTGCTTAAGGATCCGTGTATCAAAATCAGCATTGAAAATAACCAGCGGGCGCCGGCCGATATGGTGCTGCAGCTGCTGCGCAATATCAGGGCAGAATGGCGCACTAACCAGCTCATCGTCACTTATACCGTGTACTGCAGCCGCTGCCGGATCGATACTGACAGTCGGTTTCAGGCGGGTCTCAAATATCCTCTCACCGCGGGAATTAACCAGACCGATTTCCAGCGCCTGCGCGCCGGCATCAAGTCCGGTCGTTTCGGTATTGAGGAAGACGGGCACCGGCTACTGTGATTTTGTCTCTGATAGCATTGACGGTCTGCTTCGTGAAGGTGAAATGTCGTTATCTGAGTACATTAGCGATTGTGAGGAGGAAGGTATTTAACCCTTCCGTGCAGAAGAGGCAGAACGCTTAACAGTTCGTGTATCTGGTCGTTTAGGTTCACGCCTCACAACTGTTGCTAAACAACATTCGATCTCGAAGAATCAGCTTATTGTCGAAGTGCTGGAGCGTGAGTTTTCTCTTGTCTGATGGCGCGATTAATTATAAAAAGGCCGCAAAGCGGCCTTTTGTTGTTAAGATCACAAGATATTATCATGTGATCTTAATGGGTTTATGCGTGGTTATTGGAGTTTTGCTTGCTTAATCAGATCTGAACGTTCATCCGGACTAAGTTTTTCAAAACTCATGATTGCAGCTCTGACAACATCAGATCGGTTAACACGACTACCTGAGTTGTTCATTTCATCTCTTATGCAGTTATCAATTGATTCCAGATTCGACATAGCAAAAGAGATACTGACTGGTTTTGTTTTGCTCTTCTTTTCAGCTATTTTCTCTTGAGCTAATCCTAATCCAGCAGTACCACCATTAATGAATGCGCTCTCATCTCTTGGAGGGGTGTTAGCTCTGTTCCTCATCGGATTAACTCCTTCACTAGTGCAGTAATTTCTTCCTGCGCTTTTTCATTTTGAGTTTCGAAAATTGTAAGGGATTCAGCCCATGCGTCACGATGAGCTTTTCTGTCACAAATTCGGGTATCAGCTAGCTTCATCTGAGGATAGTCTTTGAGAACTTCAGCAGCTTGATGAGCCTCATTAACAAACATATTGGTGGGGGCCATATTCAGCACCAGATATCCTCTGACTTCCTCGTTGAAATCCTTGGCAGCGGTAAAAACTGCGCAGGTGTGAGGAACGACATCTAAATCCATCTGCGAAGGTCTCAAGGGCGAAATAAAGACATCAGCTGACATTAGACCGCTACGCATTTCTGCACTATCACGCCCAGCGCAGTCAGCTATCACGTAATCATAAGATTTATCATGCTCTTTGAGCATTGCTTTAATGTTCCCGGTGGCACCAGTAACTGGAATATGAGGCAGCGTTTCTGGTCTGTTGTTATACCAGGTGAGTACAGACTTTTGATCATCCGCATCGACAATGATAACTGTTTTACCGGCTGCTTTAAGGCATGAAGCTATTGAGACTGCTAACGTACTTTTACCTACACCACCTTTCTGACTTCCTAAAACTATGATCATAACAACCTCACAAGATAATAAGATGTGATCAAAGTATAATAACAAGATGTTATGTATGATTTAACGTAGAATAGTTCATTCTGCATAGTTACTATCTGTTTTATGAGTAAATTACTTAGATAACAAGATAACAAGATAACAAGATAACAAGATAACAAGATGTTAAGTTTAAGGCTTTAACTATGAGAGATGAAAACATCAGGGGTGAAAAGTATCTGGCTATCCATATCAGATAAAGCATTAGCGTTAGATTGCCAGCTAGTACTTATCTTGTTCTGCAAATCATGAGTTACCAGACAGTCTGGACAATACCGCCTGGCACTTTAGCAGGTGCATATGAAGAGTGAAGACAAACAGGAGCATCTACTTCATACACGCAGTATGTAAATTATTAACGATGGGGAACTGAGGAATTAAGTAAGTGCAAAATAACTACATCTTGAAAACATTATGTCCAGCCAATGTGACCCTGCCTATGCTGTTAATTCCTCAAACGAGGTTGATGCGCTGAAATCAGTCTTCATCTGATTCAGATTGCACTACGGAACGTCCGGGGGCGTTGAAAGTAATCGATATGTTCTTTCGGGCAAATCCGTCATCTGAAGTGTCGTCCCGGACGCTCAAATTACGGATCAACGGGCTGTTCTCTTCAATATGTTGGGCAATGTCCCGAAGCCATTCGGCAAACATTTTTTTATCCATGTCATTTACTCCGCGGTTAAAAATTAACCACCACACTGTACCACATACTGTGGAGATAGATATTGCTTCTGAGTAAAAAGTAACCATAGTTCAAATTATCCTGCCTGAACCTTATACGTGTGCTCAGCGGTTTGTCCGGGATGAATACAGCGTACATTAAATGCGTATTATAAAATTTGCTGCCGCATCCGGAATCCTCCGGGTTTGCCCAACCCGTCACACCCGGACTGAAAGGCCTGTCCGGGTGCACCGGGTTACCGGTTGTGGCCTGTGCGGTTACTCAGACCGGAGCTTCGCACGGCGTCCTGCCGTGCTTGTGAGAGCAGGGTGCCGGGGCCACCTGGCTTATCCAATCCGGGCCAGGGGGATCTCTTTCCAGCGTGTGGTGTAGGCAGGACTGAGCATTTCCCGTTTCATTTTCCACTGCGGGGCGATGCCACGGCCGGCAAACCATACCTGACCGGGGCCGGAACGGTTGATCCCGTCCAGAACGTTCATCAGCTCCTGGCTGTGCGGGCGGGGCTGCTGCTCATCAAACAGGTTCAGCTGGGCCACGCCGGTGGTAAAGTCATTCAGCATGACGCCGGCTTTGGCATACCGGTGGCCGTCCCGCCAGATACGCGCCAGCCCGCGCATGGCAGCCGCAATGATATCGCGGGTGTCCTGGGTGGACGTCACGAGCTTTTCAACCGCCACGTTGCCGTAGTAAGGCTCAGAAGCGGCATAGGGTGAGGTCTTGATGAAAACCGCGATATGCCGGCAGTACTGGCGCTCACCGCGCAGTTTTTCGGCGGCGCGCTCAGCATACTGGCAGACTGCCTGCCGCATGTCTTCCGGGGTGACAATTCTCTCCCCGAATGAGCGGGAGCAGACAATCTGCTGCTTCGCCGGCGGCGCTTCTTCCAGCGGGATACAGCTTTCGCCGTTAAGCTCCCGTACGGTGCGCTCGAGCACCACACTGAAATTCTTCCGGATGAAGGCCGGGGATGTGCGGGCCAGCTGCAGGGCCGTGGTGATCCCCATTGTGTTCAGGGTGCGGGCAATACGGCTGCCGACGCCCCAGAGCTCCTGGACAGGCTGCAGGGAAAGCAGTTTTTCCGTCCTGGCGGAGTTGCCCGGTGTCAGGGCAAGGACGCCCCGGAAAGCGGGCCATTCCCTGGAGGCCCACTGCGCGGATTTGGCCAGCGTTTTGGTTGGTCCCATCCCGACGCCGATGGTGAGCCGGGTACATGCCTGAAGCCCAGACTCAGCCTGCAGAAGTCAGGTGTTCGCTGCACTGGGTGTAGCCATGGGGGAAATGACGTTATGTTACTTTGGATCTGTTCAGCATGTCCCTTTGGGACTGACAGTCGCGATGACCGATAACGGCAGTGCTACTTAGCGGACTCAACAAGAACGTTCGCTGCCTTACTTGGGTTCATCGTATGCACGACGCCAGTACGCAGTCCGGAGAGCAATGGGATGGCTGAATCGCTCGTGAAAACGTTCGAGCGCGACTACGTGTATGTAAATGATTTACCGAATGCCATCACTGTAATGGGAAAACTGCCGGAATGGATGGAGGACTATAATAACTGGCATACACATAAAGGTCTGAAAATGCAGTCGCCGGGAGAGTACAGAAGTTCACTATTCGCTATAAATTAACCGTGTCCGTTTATGCCGGGGCAACTCCAGGGTTTAAGTGCTATACCCCGTCACAAAGAGAGATATAAAGTCATGATTGAGACGATGAGAATCGCAGAGATTAGTGATGCAGAGGCCGTTACGGCACTGACAAGAATGGCTTACGCTAAGTGGATACCTGTGATTGGCCGGGAACCTCTTCCAGTGAAGGCCGATCACGCCGCGTTCATTAAAGAGCACAGAGTCGACCTTTTGTTCTGTGGCGCAGAGCTGGTCGCGCTCGTCGAAACAATTCAGTGCAAGGAAGATATTCTCATTGAAAACGTCGCCGTTGATCCACGTTTCCAGAAACGCGGTTATGGAAGAAAAATGCTGATTCATGCAGAGCAATTAGCAGTTCAAGCCGGTTTAGATGTCGTCCGGCTCTATACGAACTCGCTTTTTGAAGAGAATATTCGCTTTTACAACTCACTCGGCTATGAATTTGAATACAGTGAGGAACGAAACGGCGGAGTAATTATCCACATGCGTAAACGCGTGACCTGGACGATATCGGATGTGAAAAATGACAACTGAGTCAGGTAAACAGCACTACCTAAGACGGTTCCAGTCTACAGGTCATGCGCTCGTAGCGGACCTTAATGTACTAACAATTTCTGAAGATTTTCAATTCCACATAAGTGAGTTCAGTGAAATGGAACATTCACTGGATGAAATTCAAGCATCAGTGCTGGTGCCAGAAGTGAACACAATACTCACTCCTTTTCACTTCTGCGCACGCCTTTCTGAGTGCCGCCGGCGCGCAGTCCTGTCAATCGCATCCGATACGGTTTGATACAACGCGCAGGGAAAATCGTGACCCATGCCCTCGACTGGCATGAATTCGGCTCCGGCTATGGATGCGGCTGTATCCCTGCCACAGTCCAGAGGTATCAGTGGATCATCAACTCCGTGCACCACCAAAGTCGGCGCTACTATCCGCGCGAGCCGTGAACGGATATCGCCGGTTGCAGCTATCGCGGCAATCTGCCTTCCCAGTGCAGCCGGATCACAGGCACGCCGGGTTTCTTCCAAAACCAGGGCCCTGTGTGCTTCTTCATTGAAAGGGTAATCCGGACTGGAGATGCGCTTTGCAAATGCCATGCTGTGTGCCAGAAAGCCGGCCTCATCCTTCAAAGGATGAGGTGCAGGTTTCGTTAACATGTCCAGGATGTCCGGGGCCGCAGAGGGAAGATTCGGATTTCCCGTACTGGACATGATGGATGTCAAAGACAGCATGCGCTCCGGATGCTCACTGCACATCAGTTGAGCGATCATTCCACCCATTGATCTTCCAACAACATGTGCCTTTTCGATTTTCAGAGCATCGAGCAATCCCATCGCATCTTCTGCCATGTCGTAGAGCGTGTATGGCACGGCCGGTGGTCGGCCAGCCATGAGTGCGCTCACCAGATCTGAAAAATCCGGTGTCGGGGAGTTCGTAAAGTGTGTCGAATAACCTGCATCGCGATTATCAAACCGAATGACCCGAAACCCCTTAGCCACTAAACTCTTGCAGAACACTTCTGGCCATCGGAGCATTTGAGAACCGAGACCAGATATCAAAAGGATTGATCCGGCATCTCCGTACCCAAAACTTTCGTAGCTCAGGGTAATGCCGTTTGACTCAACGGATACCATCATTTTGCCCCTTCTTAAACCCGGGCCCATTAAAAGGAGTCAGAGGCAGAAGGCGTGAGTCTTCAAGCGCAGCCGTCCTGTGGCCAATACCTGCGAGATAATCTTTGTTGTTCGCTGAAGCGAAAAAAGACTGAACGCTGCTCTGGCGGACCATCATGATTAAATCCCAGCGCTCCTGCTCCGGACCAATGAGGAAAGATCCGCCCGATCCGAGAAACAAAAGTTCTCCCCCGCTTTGATGGAGAAAGGGAAGCGCGTGGTGAATGTAGCGATAAAAAGCGTCGGCACCGCAGACAGGGGCCTCCGGTGCCAACTCTGGGCTGGCGGAATAATCGGCGATATCACGGAATCGCAACATATTCAGCATAGTAATGCTGCCCTGTATTCGACGCTTGCTCAGCGCGCGCCCCGATTCCTGCGTGGGTTCCAGGTAGCGAGCATATGCAGATAAAGAAATCATTGGTTTTGTACTCTTTCGTCAATTAATGAGTGATCCACACGACTAGTCAGCGAATGCCAGTTGCATAGCGTGCTCCCGTATATCGCTGGGCCATGCGGCGATGAGCCCCTGAAATTTCACTGGCTCACTGGCAAAAAGCGCCCGCGTTGCTTCTTCAAATCCGGGCAGGTCACCTGCTATAGCAAGCATGAAGTAGTAGGCCCGTTCGAGCGCCTTGCGAACTTTTTCTTTCTCGCTGTTGGCTCGTCGTGCTTCCTCGACCAGCTTTCTCAGCGCCACAGAGGCCCCGCCGGGTTGACCGGCAAGCCACTCCCAGTGACGCGGAAGCAAGGTCACTTCACGCGCAGTCACGCCTAATTTCGGCCGGCCACGGCCTCTTGAGCGGCAAGGTTCTGACGTGTCGCTCTGGCTGACCCCCTCTGTCTGGGCGGAGGCTGCGGAGGTTAGTTTTGCAACGACCTCTTCCTCTGAACCTCTGATATCAATATCGACCGGACGACCTGTCGCATTATCGATTATCAGAAAAGGCCCTGCGGCCGTATTCTCACTTGCCCGCCTGACTGCCAGAGCATTGGTTTGCAGAGACCCCGTTGCGAGGCGTCTGTGGCCATCGAAACTCGTATAGGAGTCTGAATGCGATTCTTTCATAGACAGGTCTCTTCAGTGATGGCCACTGTGCAGACTATGTACACAGGAGCCTGGAAAAATCGGGAAGCAGAACATCAAAGGTATGAACCTGATGAACCAGGGGGAACTTTGCCTTGCCAGTGCTCCAGGCACTTGTCCAGCTCGGATGTGTAATCAAAGCCCGATTCTGGACGCTCCTTAATCAGCTCAAGAATTTCAAACACAAAGTGATCTTCCCCGAGCGAACGCCAGTCTTCCATCAACTCCGGATTCCGGTGAACACCCATGCGCAGCTCCATTCGGTGGCGATTCAGTGCACCGTTTAAATTGGTGCTTTTCCCTACCAGTTGTTTTCCTGTGATTTTGTTTGTGACGGAGAAAATCCCCATCGACGGGAACGTATGCTTGTATATGCTGGCGAGCTCTTTACGTCTGGCCTTTTCCATCAGTGTTTCTCCTTATCTGAAGCAATCGTACGGCCGGCGCATGTCTGCGAAGCCTGCAATGCTTTTACCTTCAACTAGGAGAGCGCATGTGCCGGCCAGCTCTTTCAGAGACCCGAAGGCGCCCGCAAAGAAGACTCAGGTTGCACCTTCAAAAAAGGTCTGTCGCCAGCCATATCGCACCTCAGTAAGTGACATTCTTTTTTAAATTCCTGCTCCCGGACTGCCCATCAGGAATTTCATCCTCAACCAGCCGGCGCTGAGCCGCGCTAATTTTTCACAGCTGGTCAGAAATCCATTCCCGGTAACGTCTGAATAAAGCGATGCCCCAACCGTTCATTAAGCAGGCTAATTCAGGCTCTGACTCACCCGGCTTAAAAAAAGACAGGCAATGGGTTCATGAGTACCCAGCCGTACTGGCCCATCATCCGACGCACATCCTGAGCAATTAGTCACGAAATGGAAGTTCATTCTTAGACGATGGCTTAATATTACCCGGGTAAAAAATAATGTCAATAACATCCGGGTATAAATACCTGTCGAAACTTTTATGAAAACGCCGGGAAGCCAGACAGGTATACATCAGCAGACGGAAGAGGCTCGCTACCGACTTATCAGCCCGGCCTGCGGCAGACTTCCGACCAGGCCTGTAGCTATGTGACAATCCGACACATTGGCCTGTATTTATACGGACAGCCTGCGTCGTGCAGCTCCGGTAACCTGATGAAGATGAGTGATTATGTTCATTGAGATGAACACCCCGTTGAAATATTCGTTCAGGGCAGGGTCAGATGGGACCGATTCTGGCAGGATGCGTCAGCACTGAGATCGGTTACGTGCAAAAACACGTACAGGTTTATACTGAGCTGCTGGCAACGACCTGACATATAAATATGCTTCTACAGTGAGGTTAACTATGGAACTAATATCTTATATTCTGTTTGCTGGCGCGTTATTTCTGAATGCAGGTGTTCCCGGACCCAGTATCACGGCGCTTGTTTCCAGAGTAATCACGAATGGCTGGCGCAATGTCATCCCTTTCATCGCTGCAATGTGGATCGGTGAAGTTATCTGGCTCACTATGGCAATGGCAGGTCTGACGACACTCGCGCAAACATTCCAGACAGGATTTCATATACTTAAGTGGGGCAGCATCGCTTATCTTTGCTGGCTTGCGATTAAAATGTGGCATAAGCCGGTTAATGAGGGGGCAGAGGAACTTCCCCGGCGTTCCTCTTCCTGGTCAATGTTCAGTGCAGGAATGGCATTAACGTTGAGCAACCCCAAAATCATGGTGTTCTATCTTGCCCTTCTTCCGTCTTTTATCGATTTGCCAAAAGCAGGTGCCAGTGAGTGGGCAATTCTTGCCAGCATTACTCTGGTTACACTGGCTGGCATAGATCTTACTTGGACATTCCTCGCCCACAAAGCACGGGCTTTATTACGTACTCCTGAAGCGGTGAGACTGGCAAATCGTATTAGCACTATTGCTATGGGCTGTGCAGTTGCTGCTATTGCGGTACGAAACTAATATTCTGATGAGTCTGCCGGAAGACTAAATATCCGGCAGTTTAACTTCAGAAAGGCGCAGAGGACGCTGACTTGCAGGTAAGCATAAATCCGTGCAGCTCAGTCTGAAAGATTGTTAAGAACCGAGCGCGCAAATACGTCTGGCCGCTCAATCATCATAAGGTGGCCGGTCTCAGGGATAACCGTATACGTAGTTGCGCACTCTTTGAGCCAGGCAGGAACATGCCACCCAGTTTGTGAGCGTTCGCCCGATATCAGATGAACCGGCATTAAAGACGACAGAATGTGACGCAGTCCTTCGAGATAACTTTCTTCACCTGTTGCAGCAACCACCGCCTGCGCCTGCGTCCGTATGGTGGAAACGGGCTGGTTATCGAGCCAGGCTGTGGCAGTCTCAATCGCAAAATCCGTAGGTGTTACGCCCGCACCTGCAATCCAGGCGGCAACGTCTGCGCGAAAAACACTGACCTCAGTCTGTATTTCTTCCAGACTCTGCTTTGATATTATCTGGGACCAGAACGCATCGCTTAGCGTGAGGTTACCTTCAATGAGAGTCAGGGAACTGACCAAGTCAGTATGGCGTACGGCCATCAGTACAGCAACCGCTCCGCCAACTGAATGACCTGCCAGATGAACCGGCCCGCACTTACATGCGTGAATAAAGCCTGCAAGATGGTCGGCCTGGTGGTTCAGTGTCCATCCGTTTTCTCCTTGCTTCTGGCACTGACCATATCCGATCAGGTCGGGAGCATAGATACATTGTTTGCCGAAAGGGGCAAGGATCCCGGGAGAACTGAGTGAACCAAAAAGACCATGTACGAGCAGAACCGGAGCCCTCATTTTAAACCTCACTTTACACTTTGCGCCACAACTGCGTGGCGGAGACCTGGAAAGGCCGCGCTGGCATCAGCGTGCGTCAACGCAGCCATGGTTATAACGACAACAATATCTCACGGGCTTTTCGCAGGTTGCACGGAACCGATTTTAACACCCGAAACACCCTCACCGGGAGGCTGGGCAGATAATCAATTAATTCTTCACAAGAATATCCTGAGAAAAATACCGTAATCAGGGGTATAAAATTACTCCTGTCTATTATGACTGGCAAAAGACAGCGATATTGGCGATAAAACTCTGCCAATCGGCTCCACTTAATCAACCAGTGTCATGACCGGAATGCGCGTCCAATACGGATATTTTTAAGTTTCTTATTATTACTGCGCACTAGAGCTTTATTGTTGAATGGCAATCAACATTAACGTGAACGATGTCGGCTATTAGAAAATTAGTCTCCGGAATCATTTATTTTATACATAAACGTTGTAGAGTGTAAGCGGTTTTCAGTTGACTTAGCATAATAAGGTATTTCCCCCGCTATCTGCCACCCTTGGGAAATATATAAGTCACTGGCCACATCTCCACTCCGTGTATCAAGGACAAGTAAAGAGATTCCTTTTTCCCAAGTTCTTTTTTCTGCCCGATGCATTAATTCCCGGGCAATGCCCTGTCGACGAGCCTGTGGATGGACGAGAAGTTTGGATATCTCAGCGCGATGGCGCCCATTAGGAATGCCACAATAGTTAATGATGACGGTTGCGGCTAAAAAGCCATTGTCACGGGCTATTAATAACTCGCAATCATGACTGGCAAGGCTGTAAATTTTATCTTTCCAGAACCTATCTATTGCCCGACGATCGTAGGGATCAGTAAAACCTACGCTTGCCCCATCTTTTACACACGACTGTAGCACGTCACCTAATTCCGGTAAGCATTGATGCGCCTGTGTAGCACTGATAATTTCATATTCAATCATGATTTACATATCACCAATATATAATTTGCACCGAGGCTCTCATGAGCTCTAAATGATGAGGATCCTGATAAATGAAAACGCAAACTGTTACCTTCTTTCAAGGTCCATTTTTCACGGTTCATCGTAATTGTTAATTCACCGGAATATAACCATATATAGTGTTCAAGCCCCTGAATCGGAGGGTTTGAATATTCAATGAAAGAACCCGGACGCAATTTACCATCGACCATCTCGCATCTGAACTGATTAGAAGGCGGTAATAACATGCGTCGCTCAAATCCATTAAGCTCATCCTGCCACAGGGTTTGCTGATCAACCCTGAACAAATTATCTGCGGCCTGTTCAACCTCACTAATAAGCCGGGACATCGTCATCCTGTATACCATACAGAGTTGGTTGAGGACCTCGGCTGTCGGGCTGACTTCACTTCGTTCAATGCGTGACAAGGATGCCCTGCTGATGCCTGATGCAGCGGAAAGATCCTCGAGCGACCAGTTATGTTGTAAGCGCAGCGCTGCCAGGCGTGTGGCTAATCGCGCTCTGTAATCTTTATTGTTCATGCTAAATCTCTTTTATGAGAATATATTCCCACAAAAGAGAATACAGATTACTGGAATCCTGTCAAGCACTATTGCAATGCTTCGCGCATCAGCCAGGCCACACTCTCAGACTTACCGCTACCATACTCATCAATCGGGCAGCCCAGTTCGGTTTCAGCAGACGCGACCGTAACATAATGGCCATACACGGGGTTTGAGGACCAACGGAACGAAAACGTACGCTAAGATCATAACTATATGATAAAGTTATATTTATCTATGAATCGTTACCCTGTTTTTTACATTGCTCGGTAGACAAATGTTCTGGTAGCATGACATGCATCGACAGAGGGTCTTGCCATGCCTGATAAATGTTTTCCCCATTTCCAGTCAGATTCCGATACTGTTATTCCCGTTTCTGTCGTTAGAGGGATACCTACCGGACAATGCCGTGCTGCTCTCCATCTTTTCTGGAACGCTTTTTCCAGAAAATTGCGTTTCACTCTCGGAACTGAGAAGAAGACCCTGTGATTTCTTGAGCGTTGTATCGATCCAGAGCAAACCGTATGTGCGATTGATTCTGCCGGCCAGCTTGCTGGTTTTGCTGCTATTAAAAGTAGCCAGTGTGCGTTTATTAATCCAACACTTGCCACTTTTTTCAATGAATACGGTATCCCGGCAGGTTTTGTTCGCGCATTAATAATGAATAAGCTGGATTATAAGCCTGCCGTTAATGAATTAATGATAGAAAGTATATGTGTAAATGAGTGTTATCGGGGAATGGGGATTGGACAAATCCTTCTTTCACATATTAAATATTTAGCTGTTCAGCAGGATAAAAACCTTACTCTGGATGTTATTGCTGAGAATAACGGGGCAAGGAGACTTTATGAACGTACCGGGTTTTATGAAACTGGGCGAAAAAAACTCTTTTTTTCCGCCCCTCTGTTTGGCTTTCGGCAAGTAATAAGAATGCAGTTCAGTCCACACAGTCCTGATTCAGGATCCATGATGAGACAGTCCTGAGTGCCCCGGGCGAATATGCGTATCTCCCTGACAGCAGAAACCATCCCTGTTTCCAGTAAGGCCACTGAGAGGACAGCTGATAATCAAACCATTCGCTGCGTAAAAGCCCGTGAGTTGCCCCCGGCAATTTCCTGATACAGCGGGGAGTGCCCGCTGGTAGAGCTTTGGCCCAGACCGCGGCTGTTTCATCAGCGTCTACATTCCGGTCATCCTTGCCCATCAGAATTAATACCGGAGTATGTGTGCCGGAAATATCTTTCGTAGCATCAGCCAGGGAATTCCTGCGTTCGAAGTCCTGTCGAGCACATCGGGAGTTGCAGGGAAGAACAGCTGCTTCTTCTGTAAACTGGCGGTCAAAAGCCACTGCTTCTTGTTTTTTAGCATCCTGAATATCATTCAGGGAGCGACCTTCGACTTTAAGTCGTTGTCCTGTATAGTATATGCTCTGATCCCGCCAGTTTATCGCCGCACCTATCAGTACAGTAAATTCAGTTGTTGTCAGTTGGCTTGCCTGCGGTACAACCCAACCTGCCTGCGAGAAGCCAAGATAACCTCCGCGACTTTTTTTCAGCTCTGGCTGTTCTCTCAGTTTTTTTAACGCTAAAACCGCCTCCTCTGCGCGATCTGACATTGTCTGTGCCAGCCAGTTACCTGTACTATTACCCACACCAGGTTTATCCCATGAAAAAACAGCAATTCCCTGTGAGACAAAGAATTTAACCAATGGAATATATCCACCTTCTGACCAGCGGTCCTGAGGTCCGTCTCCATGAACTAAAAGCACAAATGGAGGAGAAACCTTACCGGGAGGAAGAACCAACGTCCCCACCAGAAAATCGTCTTTATGCTTAAAAGATACAGTATATTGTTGCCTGAACCCTGAAAGATCGAAATCAGATAATCGGGTAAGTATAAAAATAATAAGAATGACAATCATAATTGAAAATGACACAATATATTTAATCATGTATAACTCTTTATAATTTGCAAAAATTAAATATCAGCTGACTCTTTTAATACTTTATAAACAGTCGAGCGTGCAACATTGAGTTCCCGTGATATTTTTGTTGCACTGTATCCATTGTTTATAAGGGTTATTATTTTTGACCGATCCACAGTTCGTTTACGTCCAAAACGAACGCCATTCAGCCTGGCTTCCTGTCGACCTTCATTCGTGCGCTCCAGTATTCTTCTTCTCTCAGCCTGCGCCACGGCAGACAAAATCGTCACCACCATTTTCCCCATTTCACCGTCGGTACTAATCCCGTCGTCGATAAAACGGATAGCCACTCCCTGGGCGTCGAATTCCTTTATCAGTTGGATCATATCGGCGGTATCGCGACCAAGACGGTCGAGTTTCTTCACCAGAACAACATCACCGTCTTCCACTTTCATACGCAGCAGGTCCAACCCCTCCTTGCAGATTGAACTGCCGGATGCCTTATCCGTAAATATACGGTTTGCTTTCACACCTGCGTCTTTGAGTGCTTTGACCTGAAGATCAAGAGACTGCTGACTGGTTGAGACCCGAGCATAACCAAAAAGTCGCATAAAAATGTACCTTAAATCGAATATCGGACAACTACTGTCTATTATTACAAATTTACGATTTAATAGACATATAAATGTAGCCGTTTTACGATGTCCGATAATTTATAATATTTCGGACGGTTGCGAAATTGTTAATATATAACCGTCAGGCAGGGAGGCCGATATGCCCGTCGATTTTCTGACCACTGAGCAGGAACTGAATTATGGTCGCTATGTTGCAGAACCCAATGACGTGCAGCTGGCGCGCTATTTTCATCTTGATGAGCGGGATCTTGCCTTCATTAACCAGCGACGGGGAAGGCATAACCGGCTGGGAATTGCGCTTCAGCTCACCACCGCCCGTTTTCTGGGGACCTTTCTGACAGATTTAACCCGGGTTCTGCCGGGTGTTCAGCAATTTGTCGCGGTGCAGCTTAATATCCACCGTCCGGAAGTCCTTTCCCGCTACGCAGAACGGGATACCACCCTCAGAGAGCATACTGCGCTGATTAAGGAATATTACGGTTACCATGAATTTGGCGATTTCCCCTGGTCTTTCCGCCTGAAGCGCCTGCTATACACCCGCGCATGGCTCAGTAATGAGCGACCCGGCCTGATGTTTGATTTTGCCACCGCCTGGCTGCTTCAGAATAAAGTCCTGCTGCCCGGAGCAACCACACTTGTACGTCTCGTCAGTGAAATACGTGAACGGGCAAATCAGCAGCTGTGGAAGAAACTGGCCGCGTTGCCGGACAGCTGGCAGACCGCCCGCGTGACGGAGCTGTTGGACATTCCTGAGGGGCAGCGAATTTCACCGCTGGAGCAACTGAAAAAGGGACCTGTCACCGTCAGCGGACCGGCATTTACCGAAGCGCTGGAGCGGTATATCCGGCTGCGAAACCTGGAGTTTTCCCGAATGAGTTTTACCGGTCTGCCCGCTATTCAACTACGTAATCTGGCACGTTACGCAGGCATGGCGTCGGTAAAATATATCGCGCGAATGCCACAGCAGAGAAAGCTGGCCGTACTCACCGCATTCGTTAAAGCACAGGAGACTGCGGCGCTGGATGAAGCCGTTGATGTGCTCGATATGCTGATACTGGATATCACTCGTGCGGCGAAGAAAACGGGGCAGAAAAAACGGCTCAGGACGCTGAAAGACCTTGACCGTGCTGCGCTACTGCTGGCGCGGGCATGTTCATTGTTGCTAGATGAGCAGGCTGACGATGCTGAACTGAGGGAGACCATATTCAGCAGCATACCGAAAAGCAGGCTAGCAGAATCTGTCAGCAAGGTAAATGAGCTGGCCCGGCCTCAGAACAACAATTTCCATGACGAAATGGTGGAACAGTACGGGCGGGTAAAGCGTTTTCTTCCGGCGGTATTGCGCGACCTGCATTTCCAGGCAGCGCCAGCCGGAGAACATACGCTGTCCGCCATTCATTATCTGACCGAACTGAACGGCTCGAAAAAGCGCATCCTGGACGATGCGCCTGAACATATTATTACCGGTCCCTGGAAACGCCTGATATACGATGCGGAGGGCCGGATACAGCGTGCCGGTTACTCGCTTTGTCTGCTCGAGCGCCTTCAGGATGCACTACGCCGACGGGACATCTGGCTCGAAAACAGCGATCGCTGGGGCAATCCCCGCGAGAAGCTGTTGCAGGGGGAAGAATGGCAGGCTCAGCGGGTCCCCGTCTGCCGGGCGCTGGGACATCCCACTGATGGACATAAAGGCGTGCAACAGCTGGGGGTCCAACTGGATGAAACCTGGAAAGCCGTCGCATCCCGCTTTGAAGGAAATGCGGAGGTTAATATCTGCCATGACGGTAAATATCCTTCCCTGACTATCAGCAGCCTGGAGAAACTAGAGGAGCCACCATCGTTGCATCGTCTCAACAGTCGGGTAAGGCAGCTACTCCCGCCGGTAGATTTGACGGAACTGTTGCTTGAGATAGATGCCAGAACGGGCTTTACACGTGAGTTTACGCATGTCAGTGAATCCGGGGCCCGGGCGCAGGATCTGCACATCAGCCTATGCGCGGTCCTGATGGCTGAGGCCTGCAATATCGGGCTGGAACCGCTGATAAAGCACAATATACCGGCGCTGACGCGCTACCGGCTCAGCTGGGTGAAACAGAATTACCTCCGGGCAGAAACGCTGGTCAGCGCCAATGTCCGCCTGGTTAATTTTCAGTCCACACTGGAGCTTGCTGGCCGCTGGGGTGGCGGCGAAGTGGCTTCAGCTGACGGCATGCGCTTTGTCACGCCGGTGAAAACCGTCAATTCAGGACCTAACAGAAAATATTTTGGTTCCGGGCGTGGCATCACCTGGTACAACTTCGTCTCTGATCAGTATTCTGGATTCCACGGCATCGTTGTCCCCGGCACATTACGTGATTCCATTTTTGTGCTGGAAGGCCTTCTGGAGCAGCAGACAGGGCTGAATCCGGTTGAGATCATGACAGACACAGCCGGTACCAGCGACATTATTTTTGGTCTTTTCTGGCTGCTCGGATACCAGTTTTCTCCTCGGCTTGCCGATGCCGGTGAAGCAGTATTCTGGCGGGTGGATAAATCGGCAAATTACGGTGCACTGGACGAACTGGCTCGTGGTTGTGCCGATCTGTCGAAAGCCGAGGATCAGTGGGATGAGATGATGCGAACCGCCGGTTCGCTGAAACTGGGCACCATTCATGCTTCAGAACTCATTCGCTCTTTGCTGAAAAGCTCGCGCCCATCAGGGCTGGCACAGGCGATCATGGAGGTGGGGCGCGTCAACAAGACGCTGTACCTTCTAAATTATATTGATGATGAAGATTATCGTCGGCGGATCCTGACGCAGCTAAACCGGGGAGAAGGCCGCCATGCTGTGGCGAGGGCGATCTGCTACGGGCAGCGCGGTGAGATCAGAAAGCGCTATCGTGAAGGTCAGGAAGATCAACTTGGTGCACTGGGCCTGGTCACTAACGCAGTGGTACTGTGGAACACACTTTATATGCAGGAAGCCCTGAGCTGGATGCGCAGGAATGGAGAAGAAACCGGGGTTGAAGATATCGCCCGGTTATCCCCACTGATGCACGGGCATATCAATATGCTGGGGCATTATACGTTCACGCTACCGGAGGATATTTTGAAGGGGGAATTAAGAGAATTAAATTTTAATTTAAACAATGAATTACCTTCTTAGCGTACGTTTTCGTTCCATTGGCCCTCAAACCCCTTTCACCGGTATCGGGCGTAACGTACGTTAATTTCTGCATGTTGTATCACCTCTGATGCTGCACCCGTTGCGCAGTGCCGACACAACATACTGGCGAAATTTGGATGACGAAGTATACCCTTCAGGACGCAGCGACCGGGCTACGGTGTGGTTGCTTTGTCAGGGAAAACCGATTTTTGAAATTCAGCTTTGCGACAGAAGCGGAAGTTGTTACAGACAATTTGTCTAGGTCAATTGAGGGGCGGTTCAAGGTTCTAATATCCCCTAATGCTATTTAAAATATGCACTAAGGGACGTGTTGTGATGTCTAGAAAAGTTACTCTTAATATGTAATTATATTCACGAGTTCGGATAGGGCAACGCGCTTAGAAAGGCAAAATGGACAAATATGCGGAACGACTTTCAGGATTTATGCGCGCTGTAGGCTGTATGAATGATGCGGCAAACCGCGTGTCTGACTATTTTGTGATTAGACTTGAGGAAAGTGACAGCATGCTGACGTCTTTGGCGATGTATCACTCGTCCATCACAGATAAGTTTCCGGCTGCATACTGGCACCCGCATCTTAATGCATGCTCTCAAAAAACATTTATGAAGACAGTGGCTTTATGGTTCTTTGAGCATGAAGACATGCAACTTCTGCCTTTCTCACTCAAGCAGAATCTCCTCGCCAATTTTACAGATCACCTCAATGAAATGACAGGTAATGCACTGTTCTTTAATCTCATCACCAGCCCGCCAGTGTGGTATGGCTCCCTGTACGAAGAGTTTGTCATTGAAGCACAGTATGGCAGATACCTCGTCCACTTCAGCTGTCACGACTGACTATTTTGTCACAAAATCACCTGAATAACCTTGCAGTCCGGTTAGCGCGGTCGGACTATAGGCCTGCTTACTGGAGGGCAAGGGGAAGTCATAAATCTTAAACTGCTAATATTTGCTATCCGCGCGCGCGAAATTTAGTCCAGTCAGCTTGCCCCTTACGTATTCGAGCGGAGAACCAAAAACTAATAAGCTCAAATGAGCCGCTATTAGTTTTATTAATGATTGAAAGCCACTTAACGCTCCTAAGAGATAGTAACGTGAATTCAGCATTAGCGTTGCCAGTCCAACGAAAGCAAACCCCGTGAAGGTAATAAAAAGAGCTTTAAACCAGAACTGGGCAGGTGATTTGTAACGTTGGACATAATAAATTTCACGGGCATAAGTAATGCCAGGCGTGAAAAATACCGGTCTTACCGCTGTGGCTGAATGCCAGTTAATACCTACGCCGAAGCAGTAAACATAATCATCCAGATTATGTTCTTAAGCCTGTCTTATTTTTGATGTTCATCTTTATGATACAAATTTGCATCCAGGTTTTAAAAGTATTTTCTGTGTCCGGAACAAACCGGAGAGCCGGATGTTGTTTTCTGCTTGTCGCTAGTAGCTAGTTTAATGGCATCAGTTTGTTTTTTATTAGCGCCAGAGCACATTATGAATTCAATTTACTATGGTTATGTTTAGCAACTGACAGTGGTTCACACGGGGGAGGTTCTATGCTATCTTACTGGGATAATTAATCATCCAGCCCGGAGAATAGGCAGGTAATTTATGTCAGTAGAAGACCTTAAAACAATTGACTGTATTGGTATACCGATAGAAGCTCCTTATGAAGTGACCCTTGGGATTTCTGATCATCTGGACTGGGGGGCGTTTGATGAGCACCTGTATATGCTTCAGGAAAAAATAAACACATATCTGCGCTTTATCGAATCAGAAGAAATCTATCAAAGTTTTCCACCTGCCGTGCATACGACAAAAAAGGCCATCGAAATTTTTTTCAAATATGAACCTCCATCTCAGGCAGTCCTTTTTTTAAATCATGTCACTAATATCCTGAAAGAATTATGCATTGAACTCAAAATAAGAGTAGATGAATAAAAAACTGACATGCAAGCAATGGTAGTACGTTACTCATTGATTTGTAACTGACTTCGTTGGTGAAGCCTTAAATTTTCTGTCAAAAAAACACAAATGCTCGCTCAAAGCGGACGTTACTAATATTGGAATGTAAAAATCTGTGGGGACAGGCCATGCACTCACGTAATAACGCGCCACACGATTAAGATGCTCACCAGCCAGTTGCGCAACTCAAAACTCCCCTGACTGACTGACTGACTGACTGACTGACTGACAGCACCCAGCATACTACTACAGGATCAATAACAAGCTTACGCTAACATGCTCTGCATGTGACTATGGTAACTGAGAAGAGATTTGGGTCGTTTCTTTTGTGATTTAATTCTTAATTTATTTATTTCACTATGATATAAAAAGACTGGATAAATATTATATTTAATAACAGTAATGGTGGATGTATGGATTGGCAGTTGTGGGGATTCTTTAGTGGTAGCATGTTTGAGTTTTATGTTGCAATGAAGGGCTTCAGGACAGGAACTGTAACTATGTACATAAACAGGAAAAAGAGAATATTCAATCAGAATGATCGTCATTTTAAATTTGTTATTGCCATGCATTTTTGTTTTTCTTTTCTGGCTTTCGCCGGAGGAATTTGTTTGTTTTTGGTGAGATATGTTTTTAAATGAATCAATATTATTGGAGGTAACAATAAATCAGCCTCCTGACTTATTTTTAAAACAGCACGCTTGATAAATTAAGCGACTTGCTTCTGTTTCATCTATCTATCAAATCTGTTTCTACCTTCAACCTAATCCGATATTCGAAGGTCTGCGTGTGGTGAACAATGATGTCGACCTTACGCAGCTTGCGCGAGGTGGTATTTAATACTCTGCAACCCATTCGTTATCTATATAGGTTTTCTGAGTAGCAACTAGTAGCAGGAGGCAATGTACAGTTCGGGATAATGAGGATGTATGACCGCTTCGTGCGAGAAGCTGACATTAACAGAGATATTATGCACAATAATGATTAAACATGCACTGTTTAATCGGACATTATCATGTAAAGAATGACCATAGCAGCCCGGGAAAGAAGCAGTTACTCCAGTAACATGCTATTATCTGTTACAATTATTTGTTTACTAATAAAGCGGCTTCAGTTTATCTCTATGACAAAATCATTAATCAATACACCCGGGGGCATCGCCCTTATGCAATATGATGATGGAAGGTCTTTTCAATTCAGCGAGGGCGTTGAAGATACACCAACTAACTCACCAATAGATCGAAATAGTATATTTGATATTGCATCTGTATCAAAACAATTTACAGCATTCAGTATTCTTCTTCTTGAAAAAAAAGGGGGGCGCTAAAATCAAACGATCTGCTTTCTCAATACATTCCTGAAGCTGCTGTAATTGAAGATGATATAAGTCTTGAGATTCTCATTTATCATACATCAGGACTTCCATGCCTGTTTGATATAGCTAAGAAAAAAAGGGGTAGATTATTTTTCTGAATTTAAATCAGAAAGAATAATTGCTGGAGTTTTCGAAGAGAGGCACCTTCATTTTACTCCGGGCACGAAGCATGAATATAGCAACACTGGATATATATTTCTTGCTCAGGTGGTTGAAAATGTTTCCGGAACAAGCTTTGCTGATTTTGTGAAAAAAGAGATATTCTACACTTTAAGGATGCATAACTCTTTTGATTCTGATGGGTTAGCCAGGATGGAAGTAGCAGTAAGTGGTTATCATAAAAATGAAAATAACGTATTTTCTCCTGTATTCAGCCCATGGGGAGTGATGGGGGCAGGCCTTGTCCATTCATCTGCTGGTGACTGAATGTAATGGGGGCTAAATTTTTCCTTTGGTCTGGTAGGGGGCGATGTATTAATAAGGAAAATGCTTACTCCGCTTCCCGGACTTACTGATGCAGGTATTATGGTTGAAGAGCATAACTCTTACTGTTTTGGCATTGAGTTGGATAAAAATGCTTCAGGTGAAATCTATTGCCACCTTGGCTCTACTTTTGGTAGAGAAAGCTATTTTATACGTTCGCAACATGAAACTTTACTCTTGCAATATTATCCAACATTGAAGATTACGATGTATCTGCGACTGCCCTTAAACTATTTAATGGCATGATGGCAATGAATATATAGAGCAAAAACTTCATTTTCTCTTGGTATACATCAAACACGTGTCAAGACCTAAGGCCGGCTTCTAGCTCAAGCAAGCACCATGTAATGCGTACCCGTTGCAAGCAAGTTTGATTTTAGGGTGAATTTAAAAGTTCGATAAATCATATATGATAAATGGTACAATCTGCATCTTTCATCATCTGAACCAGAAAAAAGATGATATATAAAATTCTTATAAGTGCTTGCCTGATGGGCTTCAAGGTTCGTTACAACGGAAGTGATAAAGCTAAGGTGACAGATAAACTGTCTCAGTGGCAACAGGAAAAGCGGTTAGTGGTGCACTGCCCTGAACTGGCGGCCGGGTTGACGATACCTCGCCCACCAGCTGAAATCATGTCTGGTGACGGGAACGAGGTAATGCGTGGTCGTGCCAGAATAATTGAGAATTCCGGGCGAGATGTTACTGAACATTATCAGCTTGCAGCCTGGCTGGCTCTGCGTGCGGCCCAGGAATCTGGTTGTCGCGCTGCTTTGTTAACTGACGGAAGCCCAACATGTGGTAGTCGTCATATCTATGACGGGTCTTTTAACAATATCCGAAAAAGTGGTATGGGTGTAGCCGCATCACTACTTGCCAGTAATGGTATAGTTGTATTCTCAGAAGAACAGCTCTCGGAGCTAATTCTATGGGTTGAAGAAAGAGAAGGGAACTTAACCTCTGGCTGAGTGTATGAGAAGCCGTTCCGCTTCTGACCTTTAACAGACGTTAAGGCAGAGATGGCATGGCTGGCCAGGTGATACTTTTTTAAAAATCCAAAACAAACAGTTATACCCGCCCCATTAGGGGCGGGTTTGGTATCAGAATCGTTTCCAGTTTTCCGACTGATCTTCTTTAGCATTTTCGGCAGTTAACAAACTAACCGGCTTATTTCTTGTTTTTTCCTTATCATGGTTTGTTATCTCAGATTTGACTATCACAAACGCCGAAACCAGCTGTTTAAGACCATCGGCTTGATCCATCAATGAGCGTGATGCTGCTGAGGCCTCTTCAACAAGAGCCGCATTCTGTTGCGTCACATCATCCATCTGGTTCACAGCCTGGTGAACCTGCCCAATGCCCTGCATTTGTTCCTGAGCGGCAATGGAAATTTCATCTATCAAATCGGCAACCTGGCGAACTGCATCATTCATATCAACCATGTTGCGACCTACATCCTCTGCCTGATTTGCCCCGGCTTCAACATACCCCATAGATGATTCGATTAGTTCTTTTATCTCTTTAGCGGAAGATGATGAACGTTGAGCAAGGTTACGGACCTCACCTGCCACGACGGCAAATCCCCGACCCTGTTCGCCTGCACGAGCCGCTTCAACCGCTGCGTTAAGTGCGAGAATATTGGTCTGAAAAGCTATCCCTTCGATCAGCGCAATGATGTCTGTAATCTTTGCTGAGCTGTTCCGAATGTCGGTCATTGTATCCTGCAGATTTTTAACCCTGACTGAACTGTTATCCGAAATCGCGCGCGCGTTTCTAGCCAGCTGACTTGCAACCTGAGTATTTTCTGCCGTTTGTCGTACTGTTTCAGACAGCTCAGCCATGCTCGCCGCCGTTTGCTCCAGTGAGGCAGCCTGCTCTTCCGTGCGTGAAGACAGATCTTCATTACCGGCAGATATTTGTGCGGAAGCCGCGCTTACCGAATAAGAAGAATGACTGACTTCTGACAGAGAAGTAGCGAAGCGCTCTACCAGATGATTGAATGACAATGCCGTCAGCCCAATTTCGTCCCTGCGTGCTGAATCTGCCCGTATTGTGAGATCTAAAGAGGAACTGGTCTTTTCCATGGTGAGACGCATTGCTTCCAGGCTCCTTCGAATACTGATGATAGTTTTAATCACCACAGCACCAAGGATAAGTATTACAGCAGCAGAGCCCAGAATGAGACTCCAGAAAGTCATTGTGTAAATGTGTTGGTTATCTTTCTTGAGTCCTTCGCCGATACTGACGTTGAGAGCCAACTGCTTCTGATAACCCTGGATCAAGCTGCGAATTTGCTGGCCGACACCCGAGTTACCTTGCAGCTCTGACAATGAAACAACGTCGTTTTGAGCCGCTGATCCTTTCAGAAAAGCGGGTAATTTCTGTTCAATCTGGGTAATAGTCCCGAATGCACCCTGTGTCAAAATCCTGTCTTCATCACTGGAAATATCATTGTCCAGGTAATACTGGTTAAGGGATTTCAGGTTATTTATCTGACGCTTGATTTCATTCTCAAGTTGAGCCTGTCGATCTGACTGGGTGGCACTTTGATGTCGATAGAGCCATATAATCAACTCATTACCAGCATCAATTTGCTTGCCTAAATCGATAATTGAAGGTATCGCATTACTTTGAACATACTGAAACCGGGACTGGAACCCCGTCACAACAAGAACCGCGATTAACACTACAGATATAAGGGATATGGTAAGCATTGAAAAGCTCAGAAAAAGCCGCTGCGCAATTGTCATCAGTCGTCCACCAGTGTTGTAAAAAATTAAACAGAAAAGAAGTTGTTACATACTTGTTTTCGGCAACGAAGACAGAAAATTTAGGTGAGGGAAAGGAAAAGCTGCTGAATCTGTCGGGTTTTACAGTAGATGGCATTAAGGTTTTGGCTGTCTTGAGGAATCAAAAATCTTCTTCTGCATCACCGGACCCGCAGATTATTGGCGAAAATTATGGGCATCGCAGTATGTTAAACAGTGAGGATCAGGTCAGACTGGCTGAAGAGGAGGTGATAATTTCTGCCTTGTACTTTGCTAAGCCGATAAAAAAAGCCGCTCACGGGAGCGGCAAATCAACATTCACGTTTTATCTGGTAGTAAGGATACACCTCCAGCTCTGAAGCAATGGATTGAAAGACGTGTTTTAACGTGGGTATTTCAGTAGATTACCCGATCAATTAATGGGTTCGCAGTGAGAGAAGGGCATAAGCTACTGTAGTCAGTCACAAAAAAAAGGTGCCAGCGACATCACTGACACCATCAAGTTATAACGGTGATTTATTTTTTAACTATTATAGGCAAATCATTGCGACTTATGTCAAATTCAGTAAGGTGCTGGTCTGGAACCATGTTGTCACGCATGAAGACGGGTCGCCATTACAATTGTCTGGCCCCAAACGGTCTTGCTTTGGGCTTTAATCAGCGCAGGTTTTTGAAAAAACGAACCTGCGCCAGATTTCATTACTGTAGACAAGCGCTCATTCAATAGTTTTCTAACAATAGCAGATCGCAGCGCAAGGGCCGATGACCCGGGAGCTCTGCTTGCGCAGTCGAAGTTCATGCTGCCTGCTGATTATGATCTTATAGGGGGCGCACCGTTTTTTCAGTCTTTCCTTCATCACTGTCTTTTAGTTTGTGTCTCGTGCTTCTGAATTGTCGAGGTGCAGCGTGGTCTCTTAAACAGATGCATCAGGAAGCAATAAGTGGCAGACAAGTAATGTTATTTCAGACTGGTCAACTTCAGCTCGAGCCAGTTGCGCATTTCCTCGGCAGGGAGTGGACGGGCATAGAGATAACCCTGAGCCTGATCGCAGCCATATTTTTGCAGAGTCTCGCCGGTCTGTGAATTCTCCACTCCTTCCGCCAGCACGATATAATCCAGCTCTTTCAGCATAGAAATGATGCTTCGCGCGATAATACGCGCCCCGGTATCCTGCGAGAGCCGGGAAATCAGGCTCCGGTCCAGTTTAATGATATCAATCGGCATACGACGCAGGTAACTGATGTTGCTGTAACCGGTGCCAAAATCATCCAGAGAAATAGGAAACCCGCGCAGTTTCAGATCTTCCAGCCCCTCAATTGCTGCGGTGCTTTCAATGATCCGTTCGGTTTCCAGACACTCAATGCCCAACAGACGAGTGGGCAGGCTGGCACGAATCATTTGTTCTTCAAGGCTGTCTGCAAAACCGGATGCTGAGATGTCGTGAATACTCACATTAACCGAGACGGGTATTGCAAGGCCGGCGATGTGCCAGCCCCTGAGCTGAGTAATGACACTGGCGATAACCCAGCTCGTCAGATCGGGTAGCAGGCCGGCATGCTCTGCGATAGGAACAAAGATTCCCGGTGAAAGTTCGCCTTTTTGCGGATGTCGCCAGCGAATAAGAGCTTCAATTCCTACCGGTACACCGCTCTGCAGGCAAATTTTTGGTTGATAAACGAGGTAAAGCCCGGGCATGTTACCCTGTATAGCCTGTCGCAGTTCATCCATCAGCGCAGGTGTAGAGGGCGCGTCTTCGTCTGCCCAGGTGCTTTCTGGTGACAGTAAAATATTCTGACGAATACGATGGTGTAATGCACTGACTGCCTTATTCAAAACTTCTCTGGCGGATGACTCTCCCGGGATGAATGTCTTACCAGCTGTGTGGACTCTGAACTCAACGGAAATTCCCGGCTCAAGCTCGGCGCTGACACCCTGTAAGCGACTGGCAACAACGCTGGCTGAGATTTTATCGGAAACATGAGTTAGAAGGGCAAAACGGCCTGTTGCGACCATGTAGAGTTTTCCGCACCTGAGCGGGCGCAGGCGCAGGGGCAGCATAATCGCCATATCGCGCAGCAGGTTCTCAATCGGTGTCATCCCTCGGGTGCGCGCAAGTTCATGCGCGCGGGGCATATCTATACAGTCAATCAGGATCAGGTCACGTTCGGCAATATCATTCGTTGTGGCCAGCAGCTGGATATCGCGTAACAGATGCAACTTGTTGGGCAACCCGGTTATGGCATCCGTCAGACCGGCATAATGCCAGGCTTCAAGAAACGACATCGCCAGTTCACCCAGCAACTGAAGAGTATCAATCTGCTCTTTTGTAATTATGTGGGGGCTGGTGTCCACTACACAAAGTGTGCCTAATTTGATGCCATCACGTGTGGTTAGTGGCACGCCCGCATAGAAGCGAATAAACGGGCTGGAAAGGGTCAGCGGATGCGCGGCAAAACGGGCATCCTGAAGGGTGTCCGGAACAATAAACGGGTTACCGCTGTCCACGGCGTAGCGGCAAAAAGAGTTAACCCGTGAAGAGGTCTCCAGACGAAAGTTGATTGCTGCCCGCACATACTGGTTCTCATCATCCAGCACGGAAATAAAACTGCCCGGTATTTTTAACATTCTTGCAGCTAACTGCGTGATTTTGCGCAGTACATCATCGCGGCTGTCATCCGGGTTGAGTAGTGCCTGTAACGCCAGAAAATGACGTTCTTTGTCGTCGCCGATATTGAGTAACATTGTTGCCTCCCAACCGGCTGTGGACGGTGGGTCTTAAATTGAGGAGTTGCTGAAAACGACAGGGTTGTTACAGCAGGATGGAAGCATACCGGCAGGCAATGTTAGCCAGGTGCAAATATGATCTGTACTGATAATATCTGTAAAAAGACAGGGTAATAGATAAAAAAAACGCCTTTTACAGGCTTATTTCCCCGACAAAGTTCCAGAAGGTGACAGGATTCTTTTACATATCTTCATTCCTTCTGAGCCTGTGAAATGTGGCGGCACCTTACAGAAAGCAGCATGAAACAGGTAGGGTGTGTCAGTGGTGCACGCCGTTGGTTTCGTTTTATTCCGGATAGCGCGACATACCATCCGGAGCACTGACCACCACCCCATTTCTGCCTGCTCCTTTCGCCTCGTAAAGAGCAAGATCAGCCTGGTGCAATGCGAGACTGAGATTGTCACCACAGTCATCAAGCGCTGCGACACCGGCAGAAAGGGTAAGATGGCCCGTAAAGGGGAATATCTCGTTAAAAACAGATGCGCGTATCCGTTCTGCCGTAGCTGCAGCGGCTTCACGCCCGGTATGAGGGAGGAAAATAATGAATTCCTCACCACCGGAACGGCTCACAATATCGCAGCTCCGGCATAAATTCAGTAATTTATTACTGAGAGCAACCAGTACCGCATCTCCTCCGGTATGACCGTGATGGTCATTAACTCTTTTGAAATAATCGATGTCAATGGCGACGATGCTGTGATTACCTGAGAGAAGATAACCATTGACCTGTGAACTGAAACCTTTGCGGTTATACAGGCCGGTAAGAGGATCTTTCATGGCTTCCTCACTGAGGACGCTCACCCGGCGGGTTATTAGCTTGAGATGGTGGCTGACAGACTCCCGCAGCCGTTCCGCTTCCTGATAGCCCGGATTAAGCATTGCGAGTTGCCGGAGCGTGCCTTCACTGTCACTGGTACGGGTGAACTCAGCAAGTTTTTCAAGAGGTGCAGAAAGCCGTGCTGAGAAATACGTTACAATGGCCACAGTAAGAGCAATGATGGCGAGTGTAAACCAGCCTGCATTAAGAGCGCTCCGGTACAGGATATGCGAGACACTGTCGGATGTGCCGGATATCAGGACGCGCCAGTCGGCCTGGTTCAGGCTGGCGAACCCGATGAGTCCCGCCCTGCTGCTGGTATCCACGAAATGCCCGCTTCGGGCGGTGGCCAGACGTTCAAGCAACGCAGGATCAGACTGGATATGTGTACCAACCAGAGCCTGCTTCTGACTGAAAATTATGCGTTCATCTTTGGTTACCACACTCACTTCGGTCTGTTTACCGTAAAAATGTTGACTCAGTATTTCACTGAGCATACTTTGTTTTTTTAGATAAATGGTGCCCCCGATGTAACCGAGATACTCACCATCAGTTGAAAATAACGGCTGGGAAAGGAATACGACGTAATTACCAGCTGCGGAAACAAAGGGTTCCGATATGAATGCGTTTTTTTCTTTTATCGCCCGTTTGCTTGCAGCAGAGCTGAGCCTGACGCCTATAAGATCCAGACTTTCCGGTGAGGTAGCGGCGATGACAGCATCAGCGTTAACAATAACAACCGAATTGAAAAAACCTGACTGCAGCCGCAGTCGTTCGGTTTCCTGAACCAGCCGGGGTTTATCATTTAGCTGTGTTATAAGGCTGGCGCTGTAGGCAAGTTCGCGTTGTGCTGTGGCAAGATATCGATCTGTCGTATCGGCCAGTTTCCGGGCATATGCGATATTACCTTCTAGGAGGCTGGCCTCGATATTACCTTTCTGAAAAAGTGTGAGCGATCCCAGAAGCAGCAAAGAAGTCAGCAGGATCCCGCCAACCGAAAGCGTCAGCATGAGGGTGCGAAGGCGGTATTTCCTGTTGAACATGTTTATCCAGTTATCAGCCATCCAAAGATGCGGCAGTTTACCAGTATGGTGAACAGAATATAGCCATCAATGCAGGGGATTTGTCAGGAGCTGTCTCGGGTCAAAAAAGGCCGAGGTAAATATTGTCTAAAATACAAGCAAGGCTGTCCAGAGTTACACAGCGGCCATTCCTTTTCGTCGGACAGTGGCCCCGTATGTTTTTTAACTGACGACAAATCTTCAATTAAAAAATTGTTGCGTCTGGTTCCGGGGTCAGCATCCTCATTCTGCTTTTTCTTCTCTGTACAGGTAGAGTCCTCAGACGCAAGACGGAATTAACGATACCATGTGTTTTACTATCATACTTGGCAGGCGGCGGGCGATTGACCTGGATGTGGTAATCGCCGTGCGTAATGAGGCGCCGGTAAATGATCTGCTAGAGATGCTCAGAGGCTAGTGTCACAGCAGCAGAGTTAGATACGAAAACGTCAGGAGTGGGTCAGAAGCATGTTGCACAACATATCCGGGCGGGAAGAAGCAGCACTGAAAAAATTCAGGCATCGAAAAACGCGCCCATGCAGACCGTGCAGGCGGTCGGCAAAACGGAACCAGAAAACTGCACGCCTGTCCTGGCGGTTTCGGGCTGTTTTGTACCACCTCAGATTTTGTGTATAGTCTTGCAGTTGAGCCATTTGACAGTAAAAGCTACCAGATGAATTTTTACCACAGACGCAGACAGGCTGCTACATGATGCAGGGTGAACAACCAGACGGAAAAGAAGCAAACTGCATCAAAATCATACTGCACACATCTAAAATATATCTTTGCAACTTATTGCAAAACAGACGTGTCCCGGCTAGATTGCTGAAGTTGTACAGTTAATCAAAAAAGTTGTACAACCTGCAACTGCACTTTGCAACTGGCCCGCTATGGCGGATTACGACGCTTTTTTAGCGAGTTTATAATGGCTAACTCTACTGCCGCATTATCCCTGGTCTCGCCCGGCACTCACATTGCTCACGAAGATGAACAACGTGTTATCGATGAAGTAACACTTTCATTAAAGGCTGAGAAGGATGTTATAACCAATAAAGACCTGATGCTCGCCCTTATCAGTCGCCTCGAAACGGAAACCGATGTCGTGCAGAACGACATTTTACGTAATGCGCTCGAGATAATTGTTCATATCACACTGGAAGATTTGTAAGTTTTCCTGATCTGCCAGATATTGCCTCCGTCAGTCGGAGGCTTTTTTTAGTCAGGATTAATGGAGGATAGCAGCTATGTCCGGGTACCTGTGATATGTGCCTGTCCCGGTCAACTCTTTGTCCCTCATGGTTGCTTTTTCCCTTGAGCTGACTGCTATGGCTGACTTTACATCGGTGATAGCCAGGGTACAGGCGCTCACTTGTTCTGTGCTGAAAGCGTTCATCTTAAAATCCATCAGTACTTTCAGCACAGAAGCCAGGGTAATGTCCTCCTTCCTGTCCATTAAAATCATTACCGCCCGTCCGATTAGTTTGCCGGAATCCCTTTCTGTATCAGCTCTTCCCATGCTTAATGTCTCCTGCCCGTAACTAAACCAGTACTCTTTAAGGATGAATTTAACCAGGAATATTCCACGAGTCACAAGTATGGTTCAGCATGATTGTTAATACAAAACTTTACCGCCCGCCGACCAGCAACTTTCTCCTGAGCATTATGCTTTGTCGGTGTCGAATAATGTTCACATGCGCGGTTACCGGGCGGCAAAACAGCATACTGAGTTGCAAAAATTGATCTGACATCCTTTCAGGAAAATCTATGCAGGAAAAAGGCACATTCACTGTCCAGAAAGACAAAGATGATTAGCGGTAAAGAAACACAAAGTAGTTACAACAGTCATATTTGTGCTCTTTGATCCCACAGCATGACACACCAGCGCCAACATTGAGGCAACGATAAATAGCAATAACTCATCAGACCCGCGCAAAGGCTGTCAGGCAGGACTGCTCCCGTATGCGGGCATTTCAGTACCGGTTCAGACCCCGGCAAGATATCGTGATTAAGCACCTGGTTATCAGGGTGAGCCCTGTCACTAGACAGTGACTATCTCTCACCTATGTATAATGTATAATATATTGTACTTTCATCGTGGGTTATGTCTGAGTTTCCTTATTACCACTTCCGGTCCTGCTGCCGGGCAGCGTAACAAACTTATCTGTTTTCAGCCGGCCAGGCACAATGGCTTCTGAAAGGCACAGTGTAATCAGTCTGGTATAACGTCTGCGCAGACAGTCACCCGGCCAGAAGCAAAAAATCATCAATTGAAACTATTGCAGCTAAATATAATGAATTCATGAAACATTGCCGATAACCGGAGAAGTAATCATTTTATCCGGCATCTGTGATGCGGCGTATCCACTCAGAGGGATTTTTTACACCCGAAGCTGTTTTGTTTGACGTATTAATCCCTGTCATTAAATGCAGCCCCATGGGGGCACCAGGGATGCAGGTCCCTTTTTTGCGACGACAGGATATAAAGCTGAACCTTGATGAAATACGGTAAGCGCGATAAGGCCGTGGCAGATAAGGGCCTGTATAGAAACAGATACTCTGTTTTTTGCCGTTTTAAGCGTATGCTGAATCTTTATGTTACGGTTCAGTTAAAACGTCTGGTTTTTTCCCTTTCAGTCACCCGTGAGCGGCATCACCGGAGCCAGTTTATGCTTGTGAATCTCAGAGGTAATGAAGATAAGCGGAAGAGGGCCATGGATGCACTCAAAACGTCCGATGAAAGCAGGGATGAGGTGCTTGAAGAATTTGTCCGTCTTACCATCGACTCACTGGGGATCTCCGGAAGCTTTATTTCTTTCATTGATGAGAGCCATCAGCTCATCCGGGCTGCACACAATTTTGATCTTTGCCAGACTACACGCAGAAAATGCTTTCTGCCGTTATGTGATAGACAGCGGAAAAGTCATGGTGGTCCAGGATACGCTACGGGATCCACGTTTCGCAACACACCCTCTGGTGGTGGCACCGCCGGGGATCCGGTTTTATGCCGGTGCGCCCCTGGTTAACCGTGAGGACATCATCCTGGGTACGTTGTGCGTGACAGACACGGTACCTCATCAATTTTCCCGCAGAAAAATCATCAGGCTGAAAATGCTCGCCCGCCTGGTGATGGCGTTCCTGGAGGTCTGGCATTCGGCGGGTTTTACAGATGCCGCGACAGGCCTGCCAAACCGTCAGCAGCTGATACGCCGCCTGGAAACACTCCATCAGGATACTCACAGCCTCTTAAGACTTACTTTAGTAGACTGCATTGATATCCCCCGCGCTTATGAGCTGGCCCGAGCGCTGGGTATGGCGCCGGTGGAGGCGATGCTGCGTGATGCGGGGTTACTACTTCGGGAGAGACTGTCGCTGCAGCCTGCTGATATAATCTATACGGTTGACGTGGGTCGCTACGCTATTCTTGCACCAGCCAGTGACCGCTTTTCTGCAAAATATGTAGCGAGCATGCTGCACGACTTCAGTGTCCATCCCAGGAACGGGATGGCCATGAACCTGTCAATCCACACCGGTGAAGTCTGTTTTGTGCCGGCATCACTGTCACCTCAGGAGAGCCTGAGGCGTGCAGTCAGTGCACTGCATGATGCCATCAACAAGAACGTGGATGCGCAGGAGTTTGATGAACTCAGCGACGCCCGCCTTAACAGCGACTTCATCCTCATGAATGATCTGGATGCCGCGCTGCGGAGCAACACCGGCGGGTTGTATCTGGTGTATCAGCCCAAAGTATCACTGACCACCGGTCAGACAGTCAGTCTGGAGGCGCTGATCCGCTGGCATCATCCAGAAAGAGGCGAACTTTCTCCGGCGGAGTTCCTGCCTGTTGCACATTTCTCGGGCCTGATGCACCGCCTGACCGACTGGGTGGTGGACAAAGCCGTGCACCAGCTGACAGTCTGGTCTGCCAGACTACCGCGACTCCCTGTATCGGTTAACGTCAGCGTCAGCGACCTTTCCCGCAAAGGATTTGCCGCAATCCTGTCAGAAAAAATGCAGGTTGCCGGCCTGCCTGCACACCTGCTGGGACTGGAATGCCTGGAAAACGAAATCGCTACCGAGAATACAGAGGCCCTGACCAATATGGCCAAGCTGCGGGAACTGGGATTCAGGATCCTGCTGGATGATTTTGGTGCCGGATACAGCAATATTGGTTATCTGCGCCGTATGCCTGCCGATATTATCAAACTTGATAAATCGCTGGTCGCCGGACTGATAAATGATCCCGGCAGCTGCATCATAGCCAGCAGTATCATTCGGATGCTGAAAGAACTGGACTTTATTGTAGTTGCCGAAGGCGTGGAAGATAAGCAAACCCTTGAACTGCTCAGGGAATACGGATGCGATGAGGCTCAGGGATACTATTTCTCCCGGCCATTGACTCCGGTAGCGCTGGAAAACTGGCTCGAAACCACGCAGTCCCGGAGATGAGGTGTAGCCAGTAAATCCAGTTCAGATGACCTGCGTTGCGTCATACACAGGCACATTTTCCAGTCCGGCCTCACACTGAAGGATCGGCAGGATATGGTGACCGCCAGCTCTGTCAGGCGCATCTCAGTCAGGCGCATCTCAGTCAGACAGTCGTGCCGGCGGATGCGGGTTTACAGGTGCACTGCGCGCTCTGCCGCATATCTGGTCCATCCACAATGGCAGATGCCGGCCGGAACATACCCCAGCCATTCCTTGTTGCCTTTGCATGGCACTTTAAGGGCGCGCGCGGCGTAGCTTCATAACCCAGCGCAGCCACAGCCAGCCGAGAACAAAGATTATGGAAGAGGCGAGTTATGAACTTAATCTGCGACTGTGGAACATGACAAAAGACAAACTGTGCCGGAGATCCGCCAGTTCAGAAAATACGGAACATACGAACATGCAGTTACTGGAAGCTTACCGGCGCGCAGACGAATTGAAAGAAGTAACAAGCAAAATGGAAAACAGAATTGATTAATTTTTGACCAATTCCTTTTTTTCACTGCCGGCGCGGGCGGCGGACCGTTATCCACAGGTTTATGCTCGGTCTGTGCAACCTGTCGGTGGAAAAAACCGCCGCTACGGACCCCGTACAATCACATGAAGTCCGGCACGATGTTTTTTGTAGCGTCAGCGGTTAATATTTGCCCGGAGCTCACCATATGGATATAATTAAATATCCATATGGAGGCATCTCATGAAAACATTTAACTTTTCCACGATTCAGGCCAGGCCACCCCGCTTATGGCAGGCGGCAGGGTTAAACACTTCGGACGGAGTTGCATTAGTGGGCCAGATTAATGATGGCCTAGATGGCAGGGTCGCTACCGTAATCGCTGACTGGGCAAAGATGACGCAGAATGACCTGCGCAAAATGTCAGGCATACCACCCACGACGTATGGACGGGGCCTGAAAGCGCGATTCAGTCCAGATCAGAGCGAACGACTGGTTCGCATCATCCGTGTCATTGATCGGGCTGTTGACCTGTTTGAAGGGGACAAGGAGGAAGCCCAGAAATGGCTGAAGGAACCAAACCGTGGCCTGGGCTGGAAAGTGCCAGCTGAGCTCATGGCATCCGAAACCGGGGCTTATGAAGTCATGAAGCTGATCACCCGTCTGGAACATGGGGTGTACTCTTGATTCTTTACCGGCTGACCAAGACAAAGTATCTTTCTACAGCCTGGACGGGATACGGAGCAAAAGAAGCCGGAGGCCGGTGGAACAGTGTCGGTACATCGATGGTTTATGTATCAGACGTGGCATCGCTCACCATGCTGGAAACGCTGGTACATCTGCATGCGTCACACATCATGGATTATTTTACGTTACTGCGGATTGATGTACCTGACGAGCAGATCCAGAAAGCAGACATGGGCGAACTGCCGGGTAACTGGGCTGATGAAGAAGCGCCATCAGAGCTGGCAGCATATGGAGATGCATGGTGCTTTACGGGTTCCTCAATAGCGCTGCGTGTTCCCAGTGCATTATCCCCCGTTGAATTTAACTATCTGCTGAATCCCGAGCACCCGGAATTTTCCAGCGTAATAAAGCATGCTGAAGAAATTCCCTTCAGATTTGACAGTCGGTTGAAACGCGCGCGGCCTTAACAGGTACAGGCGGACTGATGCGCCTTCAAAACGTCAGGCCAGCAGATTCAGGGATCGCATAGCATTTCTCCTGAGCGCGACATGGACAGTTCAGCTCCCAAAATCCAGTCGCTCCCTCGCCTTACGCAATTTTTCATCCCCGCGCCGGTCATATTTCTGGGTGGTGGTGACACTGGCATGCCCCATGGCATCCTTGACGGTAATCAGGTCTTCACCATTATCCAGCAGTGCGGTGGCGAAGGTCCTCCTGAGATCGTGTGGAGCACATCTGTCCAGGCCAGCCTCACGCTGGCGCACCTGCAGGATGTGGTACACCGCTTGGTCGGTCAGCCGCTCGTCCGTGAGGCAGTCGTGCCGGCGGATACGGGTGAACAGCGGCCCGGGTGCTTCACCCCGGACCTGGTCCACCCACAGCTCCAGGCGCTGCCAGGCACCGGCCGGGACATATGCCAGCCTTTCCTTGTTCCCCTTGCCGAGGACTTTCAGGGCGCGGTCGGCTGACAGGATATCTCCGTAACTCAGGGCCACGGCTTCAGAGCGGCGTAAGCCACAGCCGAGAATGACGCCCAGCAGGGCCGCATCGCGCACGCCTTTGCTGCTGCGGTCAGCCTCACAGGCACCAAACAACTGACGGATTTCCTTCCGGCTCAGGGCGCGCCCCCGCGGCAGCGCGCTGCCACGCACTGAACGCACGGCACGGATGTGCTGGTAATCCTCGACGCTCATCAGCTTCAGCATCCAGGCCTCGAGAGCCACCCCGCGCAGGGCAGAGAGATAGGTGTTGATGGTGGTCACCGCCAGCCCCGTATCCCGCAGCATTTCGGTGAGGGCGAGCACATGGTGCCGGCGCAGCGCCGCCCAGCTGCAGTCGGTCAGGTCCCGGGCACCGAGAATCCGGGCCACGGTGTTAAGAAACGAAGCCATGGTCTGCCGGCTGCGGGGCGAATTCAGGGAAATAAGGTAGGCCCTGGCCGGATTGACGGGGGTGACAGTGTCACCCGACCGGACCGGCAACAGGTCTGCTTCCGCGCCGGGACGCACCGGAGCAGAGAAAGGTAGAAAGTCGTCTTCGTCAGGTAAGCCTGGCATCGTGCCCCTTAACCCCGTTAGTTAAAAACCGGCAACCGCCGGCGAAAAGCCACAGGTGCGCTGCGTGAAATCTGGTGCCGGATGGTCTGCCCAAGAGTATCAGTACATCTCTACTTTTTCAAAGGTACATTTTAATAAGTAGATAAAAAAATAAGAATTCATTAATTGCTGCATCAAGATATGAATAGAAAGAGCTTGCTTTGCACTTCGATAAGATTAAATTCAGAGGATAAATCTGAATTTGAATATCTATTAGGAAAAGTGATGAATAAGACCCTTTTTGTTAACCTGAGCGATATACACGTTAAACAGAGCAATATGTCCAACATAAAGCCTAAATTCGATACTTTCGTAGCGACAATAAGCGGCATCAAAAAATTAGGCGATTACAATAAAGTAATCATTCTTGTCTCAGGTGACATTTCTTACAGCGGAAAGAGAGAAGAATTTGAGCTTATTGAGTGTTATTTTGAAGAATTAGCAACATCTTATGATCTTATAATGTGCCCAGGCAATCATGATCATGATTTTTCAAAATATGAATCCAACGTCGCAAGAAATCAAATATTGAAATTAGAATCTGAGCAGCAAGATGTGGAAACCATAGCAATTTGCACAAAAGGTTTAAAAAGTTATAATGAATTTGAGTCTAGTTACACTACATTTAATGCAGAACAGAGCACTCCATTATCAAAATCTTTCAAAATAATTAGTGGCGACAAGAGCATAAACATTGCCACTTTAAATACGGCTTGGTGTTCACAAATACATGAGCGAGGAGGAGATATATTTTTCCCTGTAAAATACCTCCCGGATACAGATAAAAACAATATAAATATACTTTTCTTTCATCACCCCCTTTCATGGTTTGAACCAGATAACCAAAAAGTAATAAGAAACAGTACGCGTGATGATTATTCTATAATATTGACTGGACATGAACATTTAAATGACAATTTTAAAGTGGTTGGCGAGACCAATTCTTGTCTAATGATTGAGGCTATGCCCTTTGATGATGTATGGGTACCAGACAATGGGTTTATCACTTTCGAACTTGATAACAATGATGTGAATATTAAAACATACATATGGGAAGATGGTAAGTTTGAAGTTAATGGTTCGTATAACAAACAAGATATATTGAAAAGCAATTCTATTTCTAATGAATGCGCTTCTGTAAATATGGATTTTTATAAAGGGCTGATTGATATAGGTGTCAATTACATACATCCAGATAAAGATGTGTTAGATCTTAATGACGTATTTATATACCCAAACCTTAAAATGCTGAATGAAGAAAATAAGTTTGACATGAGAAAATCTTCATCCGAATACATTTTGGGCAACGAGCACAAGAAAATCTTACTCATTGGCGATGAGTACTGTGGCAAATCAACGCTACTTAAGAAATTATTCATCGATGCTATTTCAAAAAATAATCTACCTTTATTTATTGAAGGTAATGCTATACGAAATAGTAGAATAGAATACGATAAAATAATAAATAGGCACGTTAAGAAACAATATGATGGACTAGATGGTATAAGCTATGTTAACGCAACAGCAACTAAGGTTTTGCTCCTTGACGGTTTTGATCTCGTTAAAGGTGATAAAACCTCAATTAACGCATTCCTAAAAACATCTTATGTAATATTTGATAAAGTAATAATAACTGTAAACGATACTTTTGATTTTAGTGGCAGTGAGCTACTTGGAGATAGTTATTTTGACTCGGAATATATTAAGTATGAAATATTAAAGCTTGGCCATCGGTTGAGATATGAATTAGTTAACAAATGGAACCAATTGAAAGAAGAGTGCCAGAATGAAAATGGATCGCTCATTTATAAGAACAACCATGCTGTTCGCACTATAACTAAGGTACTTGGTAAAAACTACGTACCATCAACACCATTTTTTCTACTTACATTGCTGCAGTCAATGGAAAGCGGTAATGCTTTAGAAGTAAGTGCTAATACATATGGTTACTACTACGAATATCTTATTACTCAAAGCCTGGGAAACGCCTCAGTTAAAAAGGAAGAACTTGACGAGTTTTTCAACTATGTCAAGGAGTTGTCGTATTATTTCTTTGACAAAAACATTAAAGACGAATCTAAGCAAGCTCTCTGGGATTTTAATCATGAATTTTGTGATATATATGGTGTCAAAATAGATTTTGATAACAGATTTAAATTGTTAGTAAGAGCTAAGATTTTAGAAACAAAAGACGGCGAGTACTATAAATTTAAATATCCTTATGTGTATTATTTTTTTATCGCCAAGTATTTATCAGATACAATACGGTCTGAATCTACTATAACTATAATTGATAATTTGGTAACATCGTTAGGCCGCCGCAAGAGCATGAGCATTTTAATGTTCTTAACTCATCATTCAAGAGATGAGTCGATTTTAGATAAAGTCGTAACACAAGCACAAGAGTTGTTCAAAAAGTCTAAACCCACAACATTAGAATTAGATTCAACGTTTATTGGTTCAATCGTTGAGAAACTACAGTTTGATCCAGTCACCTATGAGAGTCAAAATCGCTTAGCTCTTAGAAAAGAAATAGAGTCAAGAAAAGATGATGTTGAAAATGGTGATACGCAAAACTACGAATCGTTAATTAATCAAGATATCGATGACGACAATGAAAACGATCGCGTTCAACCTAAACCAGAGGATAATGCAAACGATTTTCTCAAAGACATGAACTTATCTTTTAAGTCATTAGAGATTTTGGGACAGTTATCTAGAAATTATTATGGTTCATTAAAAGTAACACAAAAAAAGAAACTTTTAGAGGAAGCAATAAAAGCACCACTGCGTTCGCTCGATTACTTTTTCTCTCTTATCGAAGAAAATGCAGAAAGCTCATTAGAGATGGTAGAAAAAAGAATTTTTGAGAAATTGATGGATAAAACAGATGAACATACTGAAAAACAAATGAAAGAAATGGCCAAGCGGTTTTTATTTGAAATGATAACAAGCCTAAGCTTTTTCTTTATAACAAAAATCTCCTCATCCATAGGAAGCATCAACTTACAACAAGTTATAGACGATGTGTGTGATCAGATGGAATCTAATTCAGGGAACCTTATTAAGCTTGCTACAATGTTAGAACTTGGTAATGCCGTGTCAGTCGATCAATTACGAAGGTTTGTACAAAGCATGAGAACAAACCACCTTACTGACAGATTGATGAAGACTATTATATTGAATTACTTATATATGTTCGAAAGAACAGACAAAGAAGCACAGCAAATATGCTCCATCGCAGGAATAAATTACGGCCAAGTTGCGAAACAAATAGGTTTTGAAAAGTTGAAATAATAGCTGTGTGTTTTTTTAATTAGGCCATTATGATAATGGCCTAATCACCAGTTTGTTAAGTTAGGAGATATCACTTTTCCATCATGTTGTAGGCTAAGTATAGCTAACCCGACAGGCAAATTATTGTGAAAAAGGCTCCCTTTGAGATAGTGGATAAGAATACTATTCTACTGACTGGCCTACAGGCTACTCTATGCGGTGTCAGGAGCATGACACAGTAATCTTTGCGTCAAGCTCCTACTTAGTTTTTTATCCTAAAAATACCTAAAAGTTCTATACAGATTTTCAGCCGCTATACATTTTCTGAATTTTGGCAGCTATATGTAATGCAATTTTCCAAATGCATTTTACCTGACAACACGAGTTCCCGTGCCGCTTGTCTCATTGCTTTCAGGTCATCATGCTCCAGTTACTAGCTATCATTGCAGGGATGCCGGGACCTTTTTCAACTGGAAAACGCAACGCCAATTGGGTAGACTCTTCCAAGTATGAAAACCCTGTGGTGAGGCGTTTTCATTGCTACAACTCTGAATTATGAACTTATCTCAAATCAGCGTGCTGACCTGATCTGATGTCTTGTGGTGGGACGGAAGGTTATGGGAGACAGGTATAATTCATGCTTTTCGTCTGTACATGCGAGCGGGCGTAAAGCGCAAGGAATTCATTGATGGGGCGTGTCCGAAAGACGCCCGGGAGCAGGTGACGGCAGGTTTGCCGGAGCCTGAATGCAAAAACCCCCCGAAATCTGCATTCAACTTGGCGGAAGATTCAGATATCAGGGGGTCCAAAAGCAGGCGCAGCGCCTGTGAAGGATTATAACGCATGCACCACATAAAACAACACACGGCCGCCATAAGAAAAGGCCGGCGTGAATGACAATTTAAAACCACGCGACGACCGTCGCCACCGTGGTACCCATTCCACGGCCTGTAAATGCCCGGTACCACAGTATGTCCGTCCGGCACACTACAAAGCCCTCAGCAAAGAGCATGGCCGCGCCCTGCGCAACCTGATCGCCCGGAACAAGGCGACCGGAGAATGGGTTATGCGTCGTCGGGTCTCTGCCGATCCCCTCTTCACCTTCCTGCGACCGCAGACCGGCCGCAAGCGGGCATTTTATCCTGAACGGCGGAACCTGCTTGATGCGCTGTTCATCCTGTTCATCAATAAGGTCGATCTGGCCACCGGCATCGTAACTATCAACATCACAAAGCTGGCCGAAGAGCTGAGCCCCAAAGATGAACAGGGAAATGTTATCCCGGAGCTGGCGGTCACCGTCTGGCGTGTTTCACGCCTCATCACTGCTCTGCTGCCGTTCGGTGTCATTGAGGCGCCGAAATGCGAGTGGGATATCGTCAATAACTACCGCTTCCCGAAACATATCATCATCACCGACGCCGGCTGGCGCCTGACCGGTGTGAATATGGACAAACTCCGGGCCGAACAGGATGCACGCCTTGCCGCCATTCAGGACGGGCAGCTGGCACCGGGCGAAACCCTGAGCCTGAAAGCCGCACGCCGTCGCTGGTACGAACGCTGCCGGCACCAGACCATCCTGTCGCGCAGAACCCGCGCCCTCGAGGGCAAGCAACGCAAAAAACTCGCGGCGCTGCCCTTTGACGAGCGCAAGCGCCAGGTGTCCGAGGATCTGATGCGCAGCATGAAAGGTCAGACCGGCCATATGACACATCAGCAGTTCGAGAAACTGGTCTGGTCGCAGCTGTATCAGCTGGAGCTGGTCAGCCTGGAGCCGCCGGGAACATCGCCCCCTCACTAGCCCGCCGTTTTTAAACCTCCGCTTTGCTGCGGAGGCTTCCGCACGTCTGTCACAAATATCCGGTTAAATATTACGCAACACTCAGGCCTTTCCCGTTGCCGGCATGCCCCGAAAGGGCGAGTTATGGCCATCACTTTCTTTTATCCACAGATTTTCGCAAACAGGATAAAGCCCTTTCCTGCAACCCTTGTCAGGAAACGCGCAATATATTCAGGACTTCGTCCTTACTTATATTCATAAAAGATCACCCTTATTCACTGGATAAAAACGGTGGATAACGGGGAAAACTTAAAGATGCCTTCGCTTGCAGCAGCCTCACGGCTGCGCCGCTCAGAGATGAGCTTCCCCCCACCGCAGGCGGCGGGTCCCGTCAGCGCAACAACCCGGCCACAATGCGGCCATTCAGCCCCTGAAAAGCCGCGCCGCCCCGGGCCGGAGGCCCGGAACAGTGCCGCTTTTAAAGGGGATGATGTAACTAAAGATTTGAGTTGCTGCACGTAGTGTTGCGGTGAGTATGAGGTAACACGCTCGTAAGCGCCCTGACGGGACGCTAACGCGGAGATACGCCCCGTCTTCGGCAAAGCCTCGACGTGACCACTCCGACCGCGCACAGTAGGTTCTGTATCGCTTTTAGCGGGTCATGGCTTAGCAGGGATGAGGGGGTTGATAGCCACAGGCTATTACGTTGCCGGCTTCGCCGGGCGCTCCGGCGGATACAGGAACGGAGTCATCTTCAGCCTGATTTCCGCCGGCATGTGCCTGCGGCACATTCAGGGTCGCGCTGCGCACTGCTCGCGCTCCTGTTTATGCCTGTCACTTATAGAGCCATTTCCCGGATCTGACTGAGGAGACCAGCATGTCGATGGTTAAAGGAATTTCCTGTCCGCGCCGGCGGGGATAATAAACGCTGAGATCGACATCATCAGGATTCAGACCGAATTCACTGAACAACGTCACCAGTAGCTCGGCGGTGTCCTCCGGATCCATTTTCAGCGTTATGTTGAGGGAGGTTTCGCCAGTAAGCTCAGGTGCCCGGCGTGTCAGCCAGCTCCGGCCGCACCAGGGCTTTATCAATTCATAAATACACTGTTCGATGCTGTCTACCATAATTTGTCATCTCCGCGCGCTATCGCGTCATAAACCGTGATGGTGTTAAACATAATCTCTGACACATCCCTGGCCAGAATTATCCAGCCAACCACAGGGATGGCGCGACCGACAAAGGTGCCTATTTTACGGGTCATGTGCAGTCTGAGCGTGAACGGGGGGAGACCTACAAGAGTGGGCAGTTTTATACCTAGCGGGAATTTCCTGTTTCCAAACACTTTACGGGCGGCCTTCGAGGCCCGGGAGGTTCCTTTAAGCGCGTCAGCCGGTTTTGTTCGTGTGGTAATATTGCGCCTTCCACTGACCACAGCCACTATCGCCCCGAAGTCATCCACGTCCAGCTGCTCGGCGAACTGTTCACAGAAGATCATGAATAAAAGACCGCTGGCAGTCAGGTTTGACCTGCCAGCGTAAAAGTACGTCCCGTTTAACTCTTCAGTGGTGTCCATATAGTGCGTCCATGAATGAATACGTTGTACGATGTGCATTCAGTACACATTCATCATATCCCTGTGATTAAGGTCACCACATAACCTACAGATATTTTCAGATTTTTCCCTGCGAGCTAACATTCTCTATAACCAAACTGACCCCATATTGATTGGGATTGTTTCTGGTTTGATTTCGACCGTCCAATCAGCTTAGGCGCTGCCCTGGAGTACCTTGTCAGCTATGGTCGCTTGAATGAGTGCTGCCAATATTTCTGCCCGAATTTTTTCGAGCTGGAGCCATAGCCAGTAGCTTTATCGGCTGATTAGTGTGCTAAATAAGTATGCGGTATTTGCTTAATTCTTTTACGGTTTGCGCCATACCTTGCTTTAGCAGCGCTTCTAAATATTCATCAACCGACACGGGCGGTTTCCGTAAACTACTGCGCTGCGTAGTTACGGCCGAAAGCACAAGTGCACTATTTAAATCGAATAAATCCATAACAAAATCGTCAGGATGCAACGCTTCGATACCAAAGGCATCAAGAGCAGGTGCCGGAAAATCTTTAAGATTCAACGTCACAATGATTTCAGCATTGCTACGGACAGCAGCAGCGGCAACATGCCGATCATCTACATCAGGTAAATCAATGCTATCAATCAGAGGCTCAAAGCCGGTAACCATCGCATCAGGAACGGCTTTATTCATTAGCGTGGCAGTGCGTTTAATTTGATCTTCAGTTAGATCCGTTCTGTTTGCTAAAAGGTTACGTTGCCACTCATTTTCGATACTGGCTGACCATTTTGGTTGGTACAACCCGGTCAGCCCCAATCGAATCAATAAATCCCGTAGAAATGACGGGTACAGTACACAAGCATCTAAAACTACGGGATAAGGTGTGTGGTTCATTAGTAAAGCCCAAGCTCTTGGCTTAGATCTGCCAACTCCTGCATAGCTTTATTGCTATCGCTATCTCGCTGATCCTTGTACTTCATCAAATCGGCGAAAAGCACGCGGCGATGGCGACCTGTTTTATGAAAAGGAAGCTTCCCATCTTCCAACAGTTTCACCATATGAGGGCGTGAAACATTCAGAATATTGGCGGCTTCCTGCGTGGTCAATTCAGCATGCACAGGAACGACTTGCACCGCGTTACCAAGTGCTAGTTCACCCAAAATCGACATAAGCAACATCAGTGAAGACGTCGGTAGTTCGATATGATGAGTTACGTTATTTGCATCTTGAATCGAAATTTTCTGTGTTTCCATTTTTGTGGAGAGGTAGGCGGCAAGCTCCCTTTGTCCACGCACAGCTGCCTCAATTTCCCCTTTAGCCGGAAGGCTAAGGCTATCAAGAATTGAGTTTGTCATTGTTTAGTATTCCAATTGTTTAGGTTTTACGGTTTCGGTTTACGGTTCAGCTTTACGGTTTCAGTTCTACGGTTTGACTTTTCGGTTTAGGTTCTACGGTTCGGCTTTACGATTTCGGTTTTGATATGACGACAACTGTTATAACTGAGGTTATACGAAATAAACGAAAAATGCAACAAACGAAACAAACGAAAAGCTGGGTAAATCCTGCTGACTGCAAAGTTGTAGGTTGTTGGGTGGAGAGAAGATTGGATTTGGGTTTTCGGGAGCAACGGAACAGTAAACGCCGTTAAGCGGTCATTTTAAATAGCCAAAAATTAACCAGCCAATTTACATCGCACATTGCCATTTTTAGCCACATCTTTTAGGGGGCAGTTTGGTTATAGATAATTATTGTACGGCACGCCTGTTTTTTGAACAGGATAACCTAAATGCGATACCGCAAGAGTGGCAACTTAAAAGCGATAGCCGCTGACGCAAAATCAATCCGTTACGCATCTCGATTAGTAAAATAATGCGCTTAACGTACTAAATTTTCCGATCTCCAAACTGCCCCCTGACAGCATGCTCCAGCTCTTCTCTGGTAGGCTCATGATCGCACTCCAGCAGAGTGTCTTCTGTCTGCGTTCCCCCGTTGCTGCTGTACTCTTACTTTATTTTGTAGGTTGTCATCCAGGCTAACTCCCGCTTTTAAAAATATGTCTGTCGTTCCGTTGATAACGGCTCTTCCGGACATGCAGTCCCGCATCTACAGCAAGCATAGCCGGGTTATCAGCCCAAGAATAAAGAGATGACCGGCATAAGCCATGTAGAAGAACATCGAGGGCATGAATCGCCGTTCGCGGCCGTCTGTCAGTGTGCGGACCAGACCGACAGCGGCGGCCGGCAGAAGACACGTGGGCAGGATGGACAGTACCACCACCACTGCCGGTGCCTGCGTGACATGCTGACTGTTGATCAACAGGAGCGCGACGATCGCCATCATTGCAGCCACTCCGGACAGGCGTCCCGGTGATGAATGCAGGAACGTTGCCAGCGAGAGAGCCAGAACCAGCCCGGACAGACCGTAACTGGCGAAAGACAGCGGCCAGACCATCAGGCCCAGCAACACCAGACCGGCAGCCAGACCGCGTATCCGGAAGCGGTGATACCACGCCAGCAGCTGCGTCGCGCCGGCGAACACGAACAGAATGTTGAGGGCATACCACGGGTCGTGCCCGGCAAAGGCGAAGGAAAAGACCGGCTGCGTGACGATTGCCCACAGCCATATCCTGTTTGCCCGCGTCTGGAGCCGGTGCGGATTGTGAAGCACGTTGCGCGCCCAGATGAGCACAAACAGGGGAAAGGCCATCCGTCCCAGCGCATAAAGCTCCGGTTGCAGGTGAGGCAGCAGCAGTGTGTTCGTGTGATCGGCCAGCATGGCCAGCAGGGCGAGCACTTTCAGCCAGTCCGCCGCTGCGGGGCTTAAGTTCAGTCCGGCCCTGACCTGTTCAGATAACGCCTGAATTTTCGCACTCAGTGTGTGCATGATATTTATCCCGTGATGAATCAGGCTGGCAGGCACGGATAATATAATCCTGTGCCCACCGCCAGAATGCTTTGCCTTTATAAGGCGGAACAGACGCACCGGACTTCTCCAGTATTTTAGGGGCAACGGATTCTGGCTTATCCCGCAGTATTAACATGGCCTTCATTTTATCTTTGTTATCAACTGCCGTTCTCAGTAACCCGAAACTATTCATAATGCACTATATAGAAAATTAATAATAACTGTTTTCGGCATTTAACTTAAAAGCTTTATTATTAATTACTACGTATACAGGGTGTTGTGACATATCAGGTAATATGCATAACAACTTAAGTGTCGGGCTGCGATTAATTTTTAGTTCATCGTGGTTAATAAGTGTTCGCGCATTCGTACTGACACTAGAAATATTACACTACCGGATCGTTCACAGGTGAAATAAGTGCGCTACCCTGGTTATGTGGATTACCAACACCCGCTGCCACAGGATGCCAGCTGAATGCTGTCTCAGGCAGGGCGGCAGCGGCAATAATATGTTCTGCATTCCCGACTGACGTGCCGGCATGAAGCCATTCCAGCGCAGCGTCTGCACCGAGCACGACAGGCCGGCGATCGTGAACGTCGAGCAGGCCTTCGTCACTGGCGGCCGTGAGAATGACAAACCCTTCACCGCCGTGGTCAGCGTCAAAAGGTGCATGACCCAGTGCGGCCATGAATAATGGCCTAGAATCCCTGCGGTAGATGAAGTAAGGCTGCTTACGGGAGCCGACTTTTTTCCACTCATACCAGCCATCCACAGGCACAATGGCACGCCCGTTATGCCAGAGCTTGCTGAACATTTTACCGCTGGCCGCGGTTTCGCTGCGGGCGTTAATCAGGGGGGCTTTTGTCCACCATTCCGGACTGTAGCTCCACAGAACCGGATCGAGAGCGAAGTCCCCTTCACGCTCACTCACTATCAGAACACGGGTACCCGGTGCCACGTTGTAGCGGTCAAGTGGCTGAGGATCATACGCTATGGTTTCCCCGTTTATACCGAGTGCCTGCAGGTATTCATCCCTGCTGCTGAACTGCGCGAACCGGCCACACATAGCGCTCTCCTCTCATACACTGTGATATAAACAGTATGGCTCAGCCGGTCGATTCCTCACTCAGCAGTTGCCGGTTAATCTTCGGCACCATACTCAGCGGGTCATACAGAGGTTTTCCAGCTGGTTTTTGTCCAGGTAAATCCAGAGAGTGTCTCCGTCGAGAAAAGTTGTATATCCATTCAGTTTTTCGTGTTCCCTGAAATTTGTCACATCGTGGGTGATCAAATCATTTCTGAGGTCATCAATGTCAGGGCAGAATGCCTCTACCTGGTTAAAGGCTGGGTAAGAATGCCGCCCGGCTGTAAACCATCAACAGAGGTTAATGTTTTTCACAAAATGCATTCATGGCTGACAGTTTTTCATCGCGGGATATATTTTTTCTCGTGAACAAAATTTTCCATATATATATCTCAGCACTCATAAAACCAGCGTTGCTCCGGAATATAAAACCCACTGGTCGTGTTCCATAATAATCTCCACATTATTTAATCTGGCAATCTGTTGTTAATATGTACGTTATTATTCGGGCTATATATCGCCCTGCTGCGCGGTCTGCTCCCGGATTTTCATAGCCGTCGTTCTCCACTTCTCAGCCCATTCCTTGTCGAGTCGCCCCTCAGCAACAATTCTCTGCGCAATGGCATAAGGGGTGCGTTGCTGCTGACCGGAAAGAAAAATAACATGATTGTCGATTTCAGCATCCGGAAGGTCATCAATGATGGAGTGTATCAGTTCCAGATCCTCTTCCGACCATTTGCTCCCGGAGCGTGGAAACACCGGATCACGCTCCCCGGGTTTCTTTGCTGGCTTCTCAGCCCTGGCCTGCCTGAGGGCTTCCTTCTGCGCCTGTGTGAGACGAACCCTTTCACCCAGTCCGCCAAGTGTGGCCACCGTTCTGACCATATTTTCCCGCTGCTCACGGGTCAGCAGCTGTTCCTCGCAGATGAGGGCATTGAGGGTATCAATAAGGGACTCAACTTTTGCTTCTGTCAGTTTGATGCTCATTATTCTTCTCTGCCCTGTAAAGGGTGGCAATGTGCCGGAGTGAGGCACCGGCGTCACAACGTAAAATTGACCGGAAACGGCGTGTTAACGGCTCCAGTCTTCAGACTCGAGTCCGGGGACGCGGGCAAATTCCCGGGTGTTGTTGGTGACCAGAATGGCTCCGGCCGCGATGGCGTGCCCTGCAATCGCCGTGTCATTCGGCCCGATAGGTGTCCCGGCTGCGGCCAGTGCGACCTTGATTTCAGTCGTGGCATCCACTGCTGCACGATCCCAGGCAAGAACCGCATCGAGGCGGGCGCAGAACGCATCGACCAGCTGTGCATGACGCGGCGAGGCTTTCTTACCGACCGCACCGAAGCGCATCTCGGCATAGGTGATCGCCGACACCACGATACGGTGGTTACGCAGGACGGCCTGCTCCAGGCGTTTCAGTACCGCTTCAGGCTGCTCGCGCATGATGAAAGAGCAGATATTGGTATCGAGCATGTAAGTCCTGCTCATAACTCGAAGCGCCCTTCATCGCTGACCACATCCCCGCGCTCTGTCAGGAAGTCAGCATCGGCCTTCTCCAGCTGAGAGAAAGAGCCCCACGACGGGCGGACGGGACGCAGAATGATGCTGTCACCCTCGCGGACGATCTCCAGCTCACTCACCCCTTCAAAATCCAGATCACGGGGCAGACGTATGGCGCGGTTATTGCCGTTCTTGAAAATTGACACTGTTCGCATGCTTTCTCCTCGGGTATCAGCTGCGCCTGACACACTCAGGCATATGCAAAGTATATGCGGTAAACATTTTCTTGTATATGCCTTGCATATGCTTATGCTGTTTTTTTTGCGCAGGGGGAAGATAAAATGTCCGGAGAGCTCATTTCTCCGGTCACTCAGGGTGCCAGCAGCGTCACGGCCTGGCTGATATTCAGCCCCGTCATGTTGGTGTTCAGCGTCTTCATCATGGCCGCACTGGTGAGGGTCAGGCTTTCGCGCAGACGTCCCCGGTAGCCTTTTGAACTGACGATTGCCAGCTGCGCCGGTGAGGCCAGCGCCTCCCTGCCCGCACAAAGAACGTCCTCCACTGCCTGGAGGTACGCGGGCGACGCGGCGACAATAAAGCGGTCATGTGGCCTGTCACGCATCAGTGCCCTGAGGGAGGGGCAGCGGCGTACTGTTGGCGGCCGGGTCGTCAGCCGTTCCCACACGGTGCGATGGCAGCACAACATCGAGGCGAAGGTGGCGTCATACAGGACCACCCGGTCAGAGGCGTACAGGAAACCAAGCCCAATTGTCATAGTAGGATTTGAATATCGGTACTATGCGAGGGGATTTAAAACTAACTGCCTGAGAACTAAGCCAATGGCAAAATAGAAATCACACATCATTAGAGCTGTTTGAAACGTTCGGAAAAGAGTTTTGTCCTGTATGTATGCTAAGTTATCCCGAGAGCTTAATGATAAGCCCTCGGGACATATTGTAATAGTTATGTGCCGTGTTCAGCAGTTGATGGAGGAGTATCAGTAGGTTTAGCCCAGTATTAGGTTTTTTCCGGCTTTAAAGTTTCGGTATTTCAGAACGGTTCGTTTTCAATAGAACCGAATACTTTACGGGTCAGTTCAGGAGAGGCTCCTTTAGTCTTGCTGCCCGTCAGCCTGAATAAACCAATCCTGTAGATGAGGTACTGGAAGAAAAAAATTGCATCATATCTGATGCAATTCCGGATAAAATGTCTTTTCGTACTGTTATGTTAATTTACAATATCAGGTAAGCATTTATTGTTTCTGATGTATTTTTCACTATCACACCATGTAAACAGAGCCTTCCCTTCAGTGTTATGCTTCTTATAGTCGATATTTATATCATCCGGCCTGAGCACTTTAACCATTTTAACGTCCGGGAATGCTTTTGATATAAGGAGTGACTGTTCTAGTTCCTTATCTGAGAAAACTTTATAGAAATTACCATTTTCATCACCATGAAAGCCATAGTAAACAGTTATTGCTCCAGCCTGTTTAATGTCATCAGCAACCTTTTTTAATTTCTCGGCGAATCCATCTACAGTTGACTGACCATCATTTGTGAAAATGCCACGTGGATATTGAATAATTTTATCAGACATAATGGTACCCTTTTATATTCGGTCTAAGCTATTCGTCTGCTAAGGAGTCTTTTAGTTTTTTGATAAGTTCCAGATATGCCGGGTCATCTTTCTCGAAGTCCTTTGCATATTTTGAAATTTGCTCGGGGGATACAAAACGGAATGTATCAATTCTCTGTTCTTGCTCGTAAGACTCTGTGGAGCTTTTATGGCACGGTGACTTAGTCATCAATTCCATCTGTTTGCTGTCGGCGAAAAATAAACGAATGGATACTGAGGCATCACCTAATATTTCCTCGCAAATAAAAAGGAGGTGTGCCATCTTTGCATCTTCTTTTTTCTGCATGCCGCCGTATTCACCATTCAGGGCACTCAATATATCTTTTCCAATTTGCATGGCAGAAGGCGCTTTGTCGATGCCAGGCAGCAATTGAGACAGTATTTGGGTATCAACACTGACGGTGGTGGCCTGGATTGATATGTGTTTTTGTACTTTCCCGGCCTCGATGAAATACCCGGACTTTCGAATAAGTTTACTCCAGTCATCAAAATCAAACAGGCTTTTGTTCGCTTCGGCCATCACTTTTGTCATGGCCGAAAAAAGTACTGAAACACTGTTAAATAATGCTTTGGTTTCGGCGCTGAGAGATTCAGCTTTGCTGGTTGTGGAATACCAAATATTACCGGTTGCGTTAAGCCTGAAATTTACTCTCAGCTCGCCATCTCCTTCAGATTCTTCAGATTCTTCAGATTCTTCAGAAATAGCGACCGCCCTTAACTGTCGTTTGGGTCGTAAGTTTTTTGATGCCGCCTCGTATTCTTCAAGCGTGCTATAACCTGCATCTATTGCCGTTTCTATAAAGTTTTCACGCATAAAAACCTCATCTTTAAAGTAAAATGAAAAGCAGGGAAATAACTGTGTTGTGGCGAAATGAAGTATAGTACGTTCAATTGGCTTTGTTGAATATATCGAACTTTTGCAGTATGGCGCGAGAGTACGCCCTACAGCTATAGGCAAGCCTGTTAAAAAATCAGGCTTACCGTACAATAATTGTCTATATCCAGACTGCCCCCAAAAAGGGGGATTGGTTAGTCGTTTTCCCGGACTCGGTAAAACAACGGGATTGCATTTGTGCGGTATACCATTTCACTAAATGAGATAAAATAAATCCAGCATGGTCACGATTACAGGCGGATATAATAATGGGCATACCTACCCTGCCGGGCTCTGTATTTTCAGGTATCGTACGGACAGCAGAATACTTGCTTAACCGCAAAAGCAGGCAAAGACGCGAGGCAGAAGCAGCGTCACAGTTGGTCAGCGTGCTGGATAGATTCGTTGTGGATTGTGATGCAGTGGTCACCGATGACGGTTACCCACCCTTTACCAATCCTCAATATCACGATTACCGTGAACGAACTCCGCAGTGTGAGACGGTTCGTTTGGCCGTGCCTGATATCCCTGGCAGAGAGTTGCTGCCCCTCAGCATCAGTGACCGAGTGCGCGCCATTGAAAGCCTGCAAAACGACACGTCCGGAGAACTGATGGAAGCCCATGAGTGTGATGACGGCTCGGGCGATGGTTTTTACGCCACGCGGCAAAAGATTTTTTCGTGGCTGGGATTTAAGGCCGTGGAACTCACACGGGAGCTGCGTTTAGCCTACCGCTTGTCACCTCCCTCCATTGAACACCGGGACAGAGAAAAACGCATTGAGGAAAAACTCAGGTACCATGACGGATTCAGCGTAAAAATACGCAGAATAGAACGGCGTATCGCCCGAAAGGCCAAGATGGCTGCCGGTAAGATCACGTAGGAGAAGAAATGGGCTTAATCGATTTTTAAGACAACCTTCACGGCTTACATGCGTTTTCGTTCCACTGAGTATCAGACCCCGTTAACTCTTTCCCCACAAAAAACCGGCAGACGTTCATTCATGCCGGCAGCTGCCAACCCCCAGAGGAACATAACATTCATTGCCTTTAGTCTGGGCTTCATGACAAACCCCAAGAAGAAAGCCGAATGCCCTTTCGTCCCGTTGTACAGCACGTCACGGAGCCGCGCTCACGTCTCATCATGTTGTTCCATCAGCGCGACCTGCAGATGATGCTCGATAAACGTTGCCTTGAACGCGCTGTAGCGATGAGGATCGTTACGGTACAGCAAGGCTGCTGTACGTTTTATCTCGGCATAACTCTCAGCAGTGTCACTGTTTTTCCTGAGACAGTCACGGAAAGCAAGGTGCCTCACTATCTGTGCATCGCCTGCTGAAAACGCATGGACATGATGCGTGCGCCTGTCTCCCCCCTTCATAAAGAACCGGCGCCCGGCAATCCCGTTCTCACCGCGGGCAACATAACCCGCGCTGCTCATCGCGGAGGTGTGTTCATCTAGTTCTTCGATGCCGGAAACCTCCAGCAGAATATCGATCACCGGCTTTGCCGGGAGTCCGGGCACTGACGTACTGCCAATATGATGAATTTTCTCAGCCACATCACCCAGCAGGATCTGCAGCTGAAAACGTTCCGCTTCAAACATCTCAGGCCATTTATCGTCGTATGGCACCACCACGATTTCCCGCATACCTGCCTCCTCCTTCTCCCGCAGTGTCTGATCATACCAGTGCCGGAAGCATACCCGTTGACACGGCATGAAGCGACACTGTCTGTGTCCGTCCGGCTGTGCACATTTCCGGCGGCGGGTGCCGGGAGAGTCACATCTGCATTTTACGCAACAGTCAGTGCTATCCTCTGCCCAAAAAGCAATAATCCCCGCATCGCAACAATCCGGCGGTTTTTGTGCTTCTCCCGCAGCAATCCTTCTTCTTTCATCCTCAGATCCGATTTCTGTCATAACCGGAAATGTTATGAAGGATGCGTGAATTGGTGGATCAGGCGCAGCTACAGATGACAGGAGGATGTATGTTTTCAGCCCTCATCGTTATATAATTAATTATATAACGATGAGGGGGATCACTTATGAAAGACCATTTTGGAAAAGGGCTGATGCGGGGAGTTGAACTCAGCGAGCCCTGTCCCGTCAGGATGCCTGCCAGGTACTGTAATGACTACACGCGTGGATTTGTTCTGGGCTACTGCTTTCAGCTCGAGCAGAAGACCGGTGAAAGGAAGATAGCCGCTCTTGAGGCCGGGAGGCTGACCCGGCTGTATAACCTTAACAGAGACATTATGGCTGAATTTTTTACAGAATATCGGTCAGACCGGTTTGTACACTATTTCAACAAGGGGTATGCGGGCGGGTAAGAGCAGGGCACCGCTAAGTAACGCCCTGCCGGTATAAAGGGACCGCTTCACCCGGTTTTTTTTACGGCAAGCATGACGGCAGAAGCCTTTATCAGGGCGATAACCCTTTTCCCTTCGCTGAGATTCATCCCGGCCAGGCTCTCATTTGTGATAACGGCCGTCAGGTGAGTACCTGCATCGGTATGAATATCAATGGTGGCGTTCACCGCACCCTTTTCCACTGTCATGACTCTGCCCGCAAACTGGTTCCGGGCTGAAAACGTCATCCCGCAGTCCTCTGAGGCCAGCACAATCCAGGGCGCTTTGATCAGGGCCACCACTGCCCTGCCCTGTTCCAGACCGAGCGCTTGTCTGCTGCTGCCTGTCACGACGGCGACAAGCGTACCGCCATTCTCCAGAGAAATTTCAATCTCATCATTCACTGAGCCGGTACGCACGATGGCTACGGTACCCGGCAACTGGTTACGTGCTGAAACTGACATACGGTTTCCTTATTTTCAGGGATTAATGATACCGGGCAGTTTAGCTCATACAGGTCTGGTGCTTCCATCGTACTCCTTGCGCAGGCTCTCCACGTCCGGATGGGCTCACGGCCCTTTCATTCTGGCCTGAAGCCCCCCTGTCTGACAGGGACTCAGATGGATATGCACGTCGCCTGTGTTTTCAGCGGTACACCGTCACCGACAGCCCTGCGACTATCCTTGTGTTGCTGCACTTCCCCTTTCAGTAACCAGCTACGTGCTTATGTCTGGCTTCACGCCCTGTCGTGGCAGACTGCACTCAGGCCATTATGCTTAAAGCGTTGTATATTACGCTGCATAACGCAATGATAAGCAGGGCAACCAGGGTGCACCGGGCAAGATGTTGCCTGAACCGGACGGTGAATAAATGGCTCACGACAAGGGCATACAGGGAGAGCATCAGAAAATCGAGGATCACCCATACACCACAGAGCACTGCCATACTGGTATGAAAATCGGCAGTTATTCCCCTGAACTGGGGAAAAAAGGTCAGAAAAAACAGGATGTCTTTGGGGCTGGCAACGGCGGTAATAAATCCCCTGATAAACCCTCCCCGCTCTGCAACAACACCTGAAGAAGAGGACGGGTGGAAGCGGCGCAGACCCTCAATGGCGGTAAACGCCAGATAACAGGCGCCGGCAATGCCCAGAACGCTGAGCAGGAAAGGATCAATACTGACTATCCCGGCGAGCATCAGCATGGCCAGAAAAATCAGTATCAGTGAAGCAAGGTGCGTGCCGAGAATGGTGCGGAATGCACTTAAATAACCGGAACGGGCTGCCGTGGCGGTCACCAGCGCCATGACAGGGCCGGGTGTGATTAACAGGGCGGTGACCGCCAGAATGTAACCTGCTAGTAACGCTGTGTTCATGGTACCTCTCTGGTAAACAGGGACGGGTCTGCAGACCCGGGCGCCATCATCAGCCAGAAGTACGAAATTGAAAAACGGATTAAACTCACAATAAACATGACGAAAACTCAAATCAGCCACACCACTGACAGGCAGTCCCTCCCTCCTCTTTACGCACTGCGTGCGTTTGAAGCAGCAGCACGGCTGGGCTCATTCAGTCAGGCATCCCGGGAACTCAGCATCACGCCGGGGGCGATCAGCAGACACATCCGTACCATTGAGGTGTGGTTCGGGCGCACACTTTTTGTCAGGTGCGGCCCGAGGGTCATCCCGATGCCAGAGGCGCAACAGTTTGCACTCCAGCTGAACGAGGGGTTCAGCTGCATTGAGCAGGCCAGCAGGGCATTCACCAGTACGCCCGGTACATTGCGGCTCAAGGCCCCCACGACCCTCACATCACGCTGGTTACTTGATGCGCTCAGTACCCTTCAGGAAAAGACTGATCCGCCCGGCGTGGAGCTGGCCAGTGTCTGGATGGATACCGACACTGTTGATTTCAGCCGCGAGCCGTTTGACTGTGCAGTTCTGCTCGGGAGAGGGGAGTTCGGCCCGGGGACAATAAACCGGAGACTTTTCGGGGAATGGCTTGTGCCTGTTTGCGCACCCGCCCTGCTTGACAGGGCGCGCCATTCCCTTTCCGGCTGTGAGCTTATCCACCCTTCTCCTGACCGCCGTGACTGGAGGCGGTGGCTCGAAGGTGCGGGCAGAGCGGGAGAGGCCACTCTGTCTGGCGGGAAAGTATTCGACACCCTTGAACAGGCCAGCACGGCGGCCGTCAGCGGCTACGGTATTGCGATCGCCGATCTTCTGCTGAGCCGGCAGGCTATTGCCGACGGGCTTCTGGTGCTGCCTTTCAGTGAGGCAGTGGCCACGGGTGACAGCTACTGTCTTGTCCGGCCGGAGCCGACACCGCACGGCCGGCTCATCGATGCGCTTCATCAGCACCTTCAGAAACATGTCCCCTCCACATTTCCTCCGGGTATCTGTCCGGTGAACCGGCCTCTCAGCTGAATGCTTCATTCCACCCTGACCAGGGCCGGATCAGGGGCAAATACTCATCGTGTCCGGGAAAGGTGCTGTATGAAAAGACCGGTCTGTTTTGCCGCAGAGAGAGTGGTGGATGGCGAGAAGTGATCGGCCTGTTTTATTATATAAATCGCAACAATAATTCATTACTGACAACCTGACTGCATTAATGCCAAATAAGCACAAATTAAGTATAAACGTTGCATCAATGTTACTAATAACTTCCTTTCTGCCATCAGATCCGAAAACCGGTAGATCCGGAAACCCCAAGTTCCGGTGGCGATCACTCAGAAACTCCGCAACAATCTGCTTCACGATATAGCCGGTGCATTCTGAATATGTTGCTATGGAGCATAGCGTAGCCCGTCGTTATGACGGGATACATTACTGACTCAAATAATTACCTAAAAATAATATCTTATCCCAACCCTGAAACGATATTGTTCACGTTCGTACTGACTCCATCGATCAAGCCATGATGCCTCGACATAAGGCTTCCACCGTGGTGTCAGGGTATAAGTCAGCTTGTTATTAAGCTCCCAGTTATGATCTTTCCCGTTTTTACTATGGAAATCTTTAACATGAATAAAATAATCCGGTTCAAAAGTATAGGCCCATTCTTCATTAATTTTGAGGTTCCAGTACATAACAAACTGATGTGTGCTGTCTTTATTTTTACTACCATTAAGATCCACGCTGTCGTAGTTTTTATTATTGTATCGGTATCTTAACGTGACATTAAAATCAGGAATGAATTTATAGTTAAAGTCAACATATGGCGATACAGTTGAACCATCAGCGTTGTCTGTGAGAATAAGCGCGGGTGAAACAGTGAACTCCGTGGTCGGCTTAAAAAGCGGATACCATCCTTCGAGCTCATTATAGCTGTGCTTAAACTGATCCAGTTTACCGGTATTGTAGGCATTAGTAAGCATAATGCCTGCACCACCATCAAAGTTATATCCTCCCCGCAGAACAAACTCATGCTGCTCTGAGGCAGTGTTAAAAGCTTCACGACCTTCAATCCACGCACCAGCCGCGAAGGCTGAAATGGGATGAATAGCACTGATAATAAAAAGGAGATGCAGGTTTGCTTTCATTTTTATTCCTGAAATTTAAGCGTAAGTTGTTGTGACGCCAGTCCTGTTGAAAGGCGTTAATATTAAAAAAAAATTTTTTATTTCATTGCGTTAACGTCTTGTGTCGCATTGTGTATTGATTCCTCCGTCGATAAAGCTTTTTGTTTTCCTAAAAACCTCACCCCTGCAAGCGTAATTAACCACGCCGCGCAGCCCATAACCATATATGTGTAAGCGAAGCCATGCTTGTCGTAAAAATATCCAGCCAGTGGATTTATTGCTGTAATTCCGAGGTAATTAAAGCATCCGAGTACCATATAAATGGTTCCGGTCAGACGCTTATCGAAATGCTCGGCGAGAAATTTAAAAATTGAAACCAGTAACAGTGCCATTTCCAGACCATAAAGCGGTTTAATGACAATAATCATCCAGGGATGAGTTGCGAGGGCAGACAGCACAAGACGGAGCCCAATAACGAATCCAGCAAGAAGAAGACCGTTGCGGGCTCCTATCCGGTTTATCAGAAAAGGGATCGAGAACATCAGCAAAAATTCACATGCTGACTGCACAAATCCCATATACCCCAAGACGGCATTACCTGTCTGATGGTCGGCAAAGAACGTCACAAAATAACGTGGAAATTGTTGTTCTGCGCTTTGCATCATCCAGATAATCCCCCCATAAAACAGCATCAGAACCCAGAAACTGGTATGCCGGAACAGCATCCGGACATCTTTGCGGTTTACGGGATCTTTTCTTGATGCATTCACTGCCTGCCAGTCAATGCCGTCGCCCTGTGTTTTAAGGGTAAAAAGAATGAGTAAAACAGCAACTGCACCACAGGAAGTGATGATAAAGTTAAAGTGAGGATTTATATTAAATAACTGCCCGGCAAAAATAGAAGCTATTGCCCAGCCAAGAGATCCCCACATTCTGACTCGTCCAAATTCAAACCCGAATGCCCGGCTGTATCGGTCTGCGTATGTTTCAAAAACCAGTACACCAGCAAGATAAGCTGTACCCAGATACAACCCTCCGAGGAGCATGCCCAAAACCATGCTGGTCATCAGCAGATACTGATATACATAGATAAAAAATGGAGCTGCGAATACCGAAGCAATAGCCACGCAGGTTAACAAAGATTTTTTTAATCCAAGTTTATCCATGATGAAGCCAAACGCCGGCTTTATTGCGAGCGCAAACAGCGCATTTACAGACAGCGTGTAGCCTATCTGTGTACTGGTAAAGCCGACATTATCTCCAAGCCAGATAGCCAGAAATGACCACGTTGTTGACCATGAAAAATAAAAAAGAAACAAACATAAGCTTATCCGCATGTAAGCGCTTTTTGACGCTGAAGACATAGTTTAATCTCCTTTTCCTTCCGGAAAACATTCGGTAGTTACCAGGGTCAACATACTTGGACGTATACTTTTTCCTGAAGAGATATCCCGTTGAATAGGTAACGCTTCCCAGCGCAAAAAATAAGATGGGGACGACTGGTACAGCTCAGGTATGAGCTGCACTTTTGCCTCCGCATCAAGCCCTTCGCAAGGTTTATAAAAATGTTCAGGAAGAGGTGAGACAGCGCCTGAAAAAGTCTTTATGACATCCAGCGTTTCTTGATCCAGCAACCAGCTTCCACTCTCGCCGGTGGATAATCTGAAATCAACACTGAGATAATTATCTTTTAAATAGGGCGCAGAGATAATGACATCCGGAGGAATGGAACCCATCCCACTAAATTCCCAGCGGAATTCCCAGCCGCTGATTTGTTTTATCAGCCATTTATTCCCTTCCGGTCTGGCAATCCAGGCCTGAGAAAAGCCTTTTTCATCATAACGATGCCAGGTAATTAACGGCTCACCTCTGGCACTGAAACCAATATTCTGGCTCATATTAATCAGCCCGTGTTTTACAGAACTGCCATCAACAATATCGCTCTTCTGCAAGGTGATCGGCACGGGTAAACGATAGCCATCGTGCGAATACCATTTGAGCAGATCCGGACTGCGTGCATAGGAAAGATCATGGCAGGTTTCGCAGTGTGGTGTATCCCTCCACATCCAGATCATATGCCATTGATTATCCGGACCAAAGACGGGTAAACGGGCATATGCATTTCTGAGTCCTTCACCACTTAATAATGGATTGTCCTGTAATCTGAACCATTTATTTTCATCTTCGTTCCAGCAGTTGTAGATATCATCACCGTTTCCGCTTTCTCCATCGCGATAACGAAAAAAAAGCTCTCCATTTCTGCCATAGAAAAATAACGGATAGGTGGAACTCCCCTCCCTTATTCCAGTCATTTCCCCCTGAACAAGAGAATGAATATCATAAGGTTTCGTTGAGCGGAACCATACCAGTTTGTCTTTATGCATATTTCCGGAGAGATGAATATGTCCTTTATTGTCCATTGCCAGTGTGAGGTAATTGTGGCTATCATATTCAGTTTGATGCATAAACCGTTTTTTTTCTGGTAACCATTCACCTTCCGGATGGCTTAGCTCCCATGTTTTCTCGTCAGGATTACAACTTGCTACCGTTATAGTATGATTTTCATCATAATAGGCAACATAGCATTTATCCTTGACCAACAGTGCATATTCAACTGTAAAATCAGAACAACAGAAACCAATTTCAGATATTATAGTTTCTTGATGCATTTCATTCTTCATTTCAATTCCTCTCTTTTTACCCTGCAACCAGCCATTGAATTAATATCAATCTACTCATGAGGTTACTACTACCAGGCTGAACAATATTAAATAATAAAATATATCAATCTAGAAGTTGTTAACCACGTCACAAAGAAAGTTGGATTGTCTTATTTTCTTTTTATTATTTAGATGTGTTGCACTCCAGGTGTATTTTATTTCTATAAAACTTAGTTCTATTGTCCTTTGTTCGGGTTTTGACCACATTATATTTGCGTGGATGTTTATATAGTGAGGTCGTCACGAACATATATCCCCGTGATAACTCTGATTATGGTAAGTCACGTTAAAAACGTGAAGTATATCTTCCTGATTATTGTAATTTTGCCATATAATCACCAAAAGTGGCTGAAATACAAAGGTGGCATTAATTTATGTCCTATGTAAAGGGATTGAACGAGTACATATACTGAGTAAATACCAGGACAGGCCGGACGATCTCCAGTTTTCTCACTCCCTCAAAATCCAGATCGCGGGGAAACGGATGGCGCGGTTATTGCCGTTATAAAAATGGATACGGTCCGTATGTTGTCCAGCTGTTTATGGCTTCATGTCCGAGCCTATCATTACTTCCTTCATTTTTATCAAAGATCCGGTTTCTGTGAGTTCCGGATCCCCGTTCACCCC